>JBMYUM010000188.1:0-7881 GCA_049605375.1 Phycisphaerae bacterium
GCTTTATTCTTGAGGCCGGTTTTATCACCCCTTACACTGTTCACTTGGCAAAGAGCGTGTCCATTGTTGTGATGGCTGCGCGTGTCGTCCGTTTACTTATCAAATCCAGGTTCGCACCGGCCATGAGGGCTGCGGGCACGTGTCTGAAACACGTGGGTTCGACGCCTTGCTGGGCCGGGTGTAGCGCGCGTAAGGCGTCGCGGCGAATGGGAAGGGGTCTTGCAGGTGCATAGCGCGAAGTACTCGTTCGAATTGTTCGGGTTGGCCATCATTGGTGCGATCTTGATTTCGGTTTCTTCAGGTCCGGTATGGGCTGATGATGCGTCACCGCGCGATCAGAAGTTCCTGGCGTACAAATCGGATATGCCGACCGACCTTCCTGGTGTGGAGCTCTGGCATGACTATGGTCGATTCGCACTGTACCGTGCCACGTCTTCGGCATTGGCTGGGGTGCCGGTGGACGTTCGTCGCACGCTCGTAACCAGCGATGCGATGGACACGATCCGATTTGATGCGTTTCCTTTCAATCCACTTGAGGGCGAGCCAACGATTCCGACCACATTGCAGTTGCCGACCGTTGATGGTGCGTCGCTGCAAGTTGTTCAATTCGTCGGACCGGTGAAGCAGGCCTGGCTTGATCAGTTGCAAGCGGCAGGTGCGGAGCCGGTTCACTACGTTGAGAGCAATGCGTATCTGGTTTGGGCAGCCGAAGAAAGTCGTGCGAAGCTCGACCTTCTGGTGAATGATGGGTCATTCCTGCAATACAGCGGTGTTTATCAACCTTACTTCAAGCTTGGTGCGTCGCTGCGCGAACGCGTGGCTGAAGAGGTTGCTGCGGAGAACACGCCCGACCAGGATGAATTGGTGACGGTCACCATCCAGATGCTGGATCACGTCGACAGCAAGGCGACACAACTCTACGTTGCGGCGAAGGCGCAGGCCGTCATGACGCCGTGGCACAGTATTCTCCGTTATCAGAACACCACGGTTCAGGTCAGAGCCGGTGATTTGGTGGATCTTGCAAAGCGACCAGACATTTACTGGATTGGCGAGCGCCTCACCCGTGAGATGCATGATGAGGTTCAAGGCCAGATCATGGCTTCCAACTTTGACGCGTCGCAGAGTGGGCCTGATGCGACCGGCTATCTGATGTGGTTGCTGGACCAGGGCGTGAGTACGAATCCGGCAGATTATCCGGTTTTGACGGTTGTCGATGATGGTATCGGTGATGGTACGGTCAATTCCGACGACCCGACGCTGCATGAGACTGGTTCTCTTTTGAACCCTACGCGTCTTGTTTTCGTTGACAACTGCACGAACTCTTCAAGTGGTGAGGGTATTGGTGGGCATGGACACATCAATGCCAGCATTGCCGGTGGTTACGACACGCGAACAGGTTTTCCGTTTGAGGATGTTGACGGTTATCAGCGTGGACTGGGCATCAATCCTTTTGCTCGCCTTGCGGGAACCCGCGTATTTGATCCTGGATTCGATTTGAGCAGTTGCGGCGGCACCGATACGGGTGCGATTCTCAGCCAGCAGAATTCCGGTGCGACTATCAGTACCAACTCGTGGGGCTGCAGCGGTTGCGCCGGCTCCTACGATGATGGTTCACAGGCATACGATGTTGGCGTCCGTGACGCGGACCTCGGGGAGCCCGGCAACCAGGAGCTGACCGTTTTCTTCTCGGCCGGTAACAGCGGGCCCAGCGGCGGGACCATTGGAACCCCGGGTAACGGGAAGAACATGATTACGGTTGGCGCATCAGAGAATGATCGTCCGACCTGGACGGATGGCTGCAATGTTGGTCCGTCTGGAGCTGACGATGCCATGGATGTCATTGACTTCTCCAGTCGTGGTCCTGCTCCCGGCGGGCGTCTGAAGCCTGAGATCATTGCTCCGGGCACACACATTCAGGGGACCGCGAGTACCAACAACAGTTACAACGGTACGAGCGTATGCGATCAGTATGAACCGGGTGGTCAAACCGTCTTTGCTGCGTCATCGGGCACGAGTCACTCGACACCGGCGGCCGCCGGCCTTGGTACCATCTATCACTATTGGTTGGAGTCGATGTATGGCATCACGCCGTCACCGGCTTTGATGAAGTGCTACATGATTGCTCATCCGACCTATCTGACCGGCGTCGATGCGAATGACACGTTGCCGAGTAATCGTCAGGGTTACGGGATGCCGAACATCGCCGTGGGGCTTGATGATACACCACGGTATTTCGTGAACCAGGAAGTGCTTTTTGATGATACCGGTGACGAGTGGGTTTGGATGGGCGGCGTGACCGATCCGACCAGGCCACTCCGTGTGGTGATGGCATACACGGATGCAGCGGGTGCGATTGGAACCAGCCCGCAGGTCAATAATCTTCATCTCGAAGTGACGGTGAATGGAACGACCTATCGTGGCAACAACTATTCCGGTCAGTGGAGCATTCCGGGTGGTTCTTTCGACAATGCCAACAACTACGAGGCGGTCTTCCTGCCGGCCGGTGAAACAGGAGCGCTGACCATCACGGTATCGGCGGCCAACATCGGCGGCGATGGTGTGCCGAACGTGGGTGACGGAACGGACCAGGATTTTGCTCTGGTCATCTACAACGGTTCGCAGAATCCGGATTTTACGATCAATGCGAGCCCAAATTCGCAGGATGTCTGTTCGCCAGTGGATGCGCAGTTCCAGGTGGACATTGGCCAGATCCTCGATTATTCGGATCCGGTCAACTTGAGTGTCGTTGGAGAGCCTGCTGGAAGCATCGCGTCGTTTGATGTCAATCCTGTGATTCCGATTGGAACATCGACGTTGACCTTGTCGACTGGCGGTGTGGCTAACGGTACGTATTCGTTTGACATCGTTGGTGATAGTACAAGTGGAACGCACTCCACCAGTGTTTCATTGACTGTAGCCGATGCGATCCCCGGAACGCCGATCCTGATCGCGCCGGGCGATGCCGCTGTCGACTTGTCACTTGAGCCTGAATTCTTCTGGTCGTCGGCGAGTCTTGCATCCAGTTACTCGATTGAAATCGCGGTCGATAGTGGGTTTGCCAATATCGTTTACTCGGCTTCCGGTTTGACGGGAACGTCACATGTACCGACGACTCCGTTGACGCAAAGCACGCAATATTTCTGGCGTGTGCATGCCGGTAATGCCTGTGGTCAATCGACATCCGTCACGCGATCGTTCATTACCGCCAATATCGCTTGCATTCAGTTTACGAGTACCGATGTTCCTGTACCGATTTCTTCAAGTGGTACTCCGACGGTCACGTCTGATGTGGTTGTTGAGGGCATCGACTTCATTACCGATGTGAATGTGCTGATGTTGAGCGGAGATCACACATGGATTAACGACCTTGATTTCCGACTCGTCAGTCCTGAAGGGACGTCAGTTCTGATCATGGAGCGTGATTGTGGTTCCGTGAACAATTTCGACATCAACTTCGATGACGATGGTGTCGGACCCGCACCTGCCTGGCCTTGCCCGCCGGTTGATGGGGGCACCTACCAGCCGAGTGAGCCGTTGGCCGGCTTCCTCGATGAGAATGCCAACGGTACGTGGACGCTGATTGTGGAAGACCACGTCAGCTCGGACGGGGGGAGTCTCAACAGCTGGACGTTGGAGATTTGCGGGAGTGCTGTTGCGGAGTGCACGGTCGATGCTGATTGTGACAATGGTCAGTTCTGTGACGGTGTGGAAACCTGCGATCCTGAGCTTGGTTGCCTTGCCGGCGTTCCCGTCACTTGCGATGACGGCATTTCTTGCACGAGTGACTTCTGTAATGAGATTTTCAACATCTGTTTGAACTCGCCGTTGAATTCGCTCTGTGACGACGGTCTTTACTGCAATGGTGCCGAGACCTGTGATGAAGTGCTTGATTGTCAACCGGGCACACCTGTCGTTTGCGACGATGGTGTCGAATGCACGGTGGACGAATGCGACGAAGATGCAGATTCGTGTGCATTCGTTGCGGATGATCTGTTCTGTGGCAATGGTACGGATTGCGACGGTGTCGAAGTCTGCGATCCTGTTTTGGGTTGTCAGGCGGGTGAACCGATCGACGTGGATGACGGCATTGCCTGTACCGTTGACTTCTGCGATGAAGCGAGCGGCCAGGTTGTACATCAGCCGGATGATGCCGCTTGTGATGACGGGTTGTTCTGCACGGGGGTACAGGTCTGTGACGCGGAGCAGGGCTGTGTAAGTCTGGGTGATCCATGTCCTGATCAGCTTTGTGATGAAAGCAGCGATGTGTGTGTGGACTGCCTCGTTGACAGTGATTGCGACGATCAGAATGCCTGTACCACCAACAGCTGTGTCGAGAACGTATGCCAGACTGTCGACAACACAGATCCCTGCGATGACGGTTTCCTTTGCACATCCGATGACACGTGCTCTGGTGGCGTATGCCAGGGCGTTGATATTCCAGATTGTGAGAAGTGTTCGGTTGCGTCCGACTGCGATGATGGCAACCCTTGCACGGACAACACGTGTCCGGCAGGCGTATGTGTTTATGTTGCCAACACACAGAGTTGCGATGATGGTGATATTTGTACCGATGGCGACGTGTGTTCCGGTGGCGTGTGTGTATCCGGCTCTCCATTGAACTGTGATGACGGAAACGCCTGTACAGCTGACTCTTGCGACAGCGTCGCCGGATGCCAGAGTGATGACACCACTCCGGTGGGAAGTTGCTGCAGTCCTTTGACCGGCGATCTGACGGATATCGATGACGGTGTTGATTGCACGGCAGACAGTTGCAATCCGGATGGTTCCGTCGATCACGACGATACGTGTACCGGTGGCGAGTTCTGCGATACCGGGCTTGGTGCCTGTTCGTCGCCTGTGGCGGCATCGTTGGCCGACATGGGGATGTTTGAACTTGTCGTCACGATGGATGGTGGCGGTACACGACCCTACGCGTTGCGACTACTGGGAGACAGCGGCGATGCTACGGTCGATTGTGTTTCGGTTTACGTTCAGTCAGACGGTTCGACAAGCGAGAGTCGTTTTGAGCAGGCGGCGAATGCGTGGGGTGATACGGTGTTCGTCCACGGTTCGCATGTGATCCCCAACGCCCTCTATGAACTGCAGCTAGAGGGAATTGATCCACCGGCTTCGTCATTTGCGATGACCTGGAGCTGGGGTGATGTGAACGGCAACGGCGCCGTCAACCTTGGAGACGCACAGCTCTGTGTATTGGGTTTCCAGGGTACGTTTGAAGTTCCGTTGGAACAGATGGATCTGAGTCCGTGCGGCGGCGATGGCAATATCAACTTTGGTGATATTCAGGCGGCCGTTCTGGCGTTCCAGGGGGCGACGTACGTATCGTTCGGTTGTCCGGTTCCCTGTACGATAAACTGAAATCCGTTGGATTGACGTTGCTTCCATCCAGGTGTATTTCATCGACGGTCGAGATTGTCTCGGCCGTCTTTTTTTATGGAGGGGGTTACCATGAGTTTCATAGGATTCCTGCTCATCGGGCTATGTGCGGGTTGGCTGGCGAGCCAGTTCGTCAAAGGGAGTGGTTCCGGCCTTGTTGCGAACATGATCATCGGAGTGATCGGGGCGATGGTTGGAGGGTTCCTGTTTGATGCCGTCGGACTCTCGGCAAGCGGCACGATAGGTAATCTCATCTGTGCAACTGTGGGTGCGGTTGTGCTACTCGTCTTGCTGCGAGCGATACGGAAAGCGTAGCCTTTGGTGCCGCGCGACGATTCGCACGGCACGGTCGTCGTGAGTTTTCAGCCGTCTTGACTTCTCGACGTTGATTCCGGTCGTAACCGATCTTATTCGTCGATACGCCGGATTGTTGCGCCGACAGCTGCAAGCTTCTCTTCGATTCGTTCGTACCCACGGTCGATATGGTACGTTCGTTGAACCCTGGTGGTTCCCTTGGCGATCAGCCCTGCAAGGATCAAGGCAGCGGACGCACGCAAATCGGAAGCCATCACCGGGGCGCCAATCAGCTTCTTCGTGCCGATGACGATAACGGTCGGTCCTTCCTTTCTGAGTTTTGCCCCCATTCGGCTCAACTCTCCCACGTGCAGGTAGCGGTCGGGGAAGATCTTTTCCGTGATGACGCTGTTTCCGTCGGCGAGGCTGAGCAGTGCCATGGCCTGAGCCTGGAGGTCCGTGGGAAAGCCTGGGTAGGGTTGCGTCGTGATCTCGACGGCTTCGAGTCTGCGGGACGAGGCAACGGCAATTCCCTTTTCGCCCTGCTCGATGATGACACCGACTTTACGAAGTCGATCCACAACGGCACGCATGTGGTCGATGCGTCCGCCACGCAGTTCGAGGTCACCATTGGTGATCGCGGCGGCGATCATGAATGTTCCAGCTTCAATGCGGTCTGGGATTACGGTGTGTTCGCAGCCATGGAGGCTCTCGACGCCTTCGACCGTAATCCGTGGCGTTCCCTGTCCGGTTACGCGTGCGCCGGCGGCATTGAGGAAATTGGCGAGGTCAACCACCTCCGGTTCGCATGCCGCCGATTCGATGACGGTGTTTCCCTTGGCAAGCGTCGCTGCCATCAGGATGTTGCAGGTAGCGGTGACCGAAGAGCCGAAGGGGCCACCGAGGAAGATGTCACATCCTGAGAGATTCTTGGCCTTGAGGAGGACGTCACCATTTACGAGGTCCGTATCGGCACCGAATGCGGTCAACCCTCGTACGTGCAGATCGATGGGGCGATCGCCGATGGCGCATCCGCCCGGCATGGAGACTTGTGAACGTCGTCGTTTGGCGAGGAGAGGGCCCATCACGCAAACACTGGCACGCATTTTCGAGACAATCTCATACTCGGCGTGACAGTTCATTTCATCTTCGACGCGAAGGCGCATGGTGCCATCTTCGTCGCGCGATGATTTCACACCAAGCCTGGCGAGAAGCGCCTGCATCTGACGAACATCTGCCAGATCGGGAACGTTGTGCAGGATCGTTTCGCCGTCAACCAGGATGGAGGCCGCCATGATTGGCAATGCTGCATTTTTGGCGCCGCTGATTGGAATCGCGCCTTTCAGTCGGTTTCCGCCGGCTACTTCAAAGTATTGCATGCGTTAAGCCTCCTTGCCTTCGCTGAATCAGTCAGTCTGTGTTTCCGCTTTCGTTCAATTTCCGTGCGTTACGTTTTCGGGGCGAGAGTTGGGCACGACCGATCACGGCGATGCGGTCGTGAACATCAGGACGCGATCGTGTCCTTCCACCCGATCTTTCCAGGTGCCCTTGTGAGCCCACGGCCCGTGCTCGAGAAAAATACTCGTGACTGGGTCTGTTTGCCCGAATCCGATTTCGACGGCGACGAAACCTTGCGGTGAAAGCCAGCTTGCGGCCTGGCCGGCGATTTTCTCATAGAAAGAAAGGCCATCGGCGTCGTCCGTCAGGGCGCATCGTGGTTCGAAATCCCGAACCGATGCGTCGAGTTGCTCATGTTCGTCGCGCGAAATGTAAGGCGGATTGGACAAGACGGCGTCAAACCTCTGGTCTGCCGGTAAGCCCTGCATGCCGTCGGTTTCCATGAGGGTCAGCCGGTCGGACACGTCGTGTTTGTCTGCGTTCCGTGCCGCAACGGCCAGCGCGTCGGCACTGATGTCCGTCGCGATCATGGTGGCTTGTGACATTTGCTTGAGCATCGTGATTGCGATGCAGCCGCTGCCGGTGCCGATGTCCAGGAGGCTGGGGGATTCGAGCTCGTCTGCTTTAAGCTGGTCGCAAGCGACCTCAATCAGGGTCTCGGTTTCTGCGCGTGGAATCAACACGGACTTATCAACCTCGAAATCGAGCGAGAAGAACTCCTTCTTACCGACGAGATAGGCGATGGGTTCATGTTCGGCGGCGCGTTGGACGAGTTCTCGAAACGTGGTTCGGGCG
>JBMYUM010000189.1:0-7873 GCA_049605375.1 Phycisphaerae bacterium
ATGAACGGACGTCTCAGACCCATCACTGCAGCTGAATGAAGGGCATCTCCAATCACAACCTCCGGCGTGGATTTCAAGCCGATACGTTTTGAAGCCTCTTCTGCCAGATCCTGTAGATGTACCGGGGCTGCTTTGCCCGTGGCTCTAAGGGAAGCACTGAAGCTGCGAATGCGACGAACGAGTAACGTACCAAAGAAGACGGCACCGCAAAGCCACACACCCATCAGCGTCCAGGTCAGCAGGTTCGCGAGCGAACTGCCGGCGCCCGGATTGCGCAATGAAAGGACCTGCGCGGCGGCCGCTCCAAAGGAACGCTGCGGATCGTCGGACGCACTGTGAATCAAATCGGCGGCATCGTGGACCAATACGGGAACAGCCTCAGCCCCGAACAGTATGCTCGTCAAACTTGTTTCCAAGGCCCATGCCGGTGGGATTACAAGCTTCAACAAGACCAGCGACCAGAGCGTCAGTCGAATATGCGGATGATGGCCACGACGAACGAATTTATCGAGGACGGCCACGAGCATCACAAGGAGCCCGACTTGCCAGAACATGGGCCACATCCAGCTCCACCACAACTCAACGATCGATGAAGAAATCTCAGAAAGGGCCATCTAGTTACCCCCCTCATCAGACCCGCTTGGATTGCCGTCTGCTTCCTCTTCCTCAAGCAACCGTTTCAGCTCCGTCATTTCGTTGACGGACATGGCATCCTTTTCAATCAAGTAATGCAGCATGGGACCGAACGTGCCACCGAACGCCTTGTCAACCAGGGCACGAAGTGCCATTCTTCTGGCACTCGACTGCTTGATTGCCGGACTGAACTGGCTGGTGTTGCCAGCCTTGGTCACACTGAGGGCGCCTTTTTCCACCAGCCTCGTCAAGAAGGTCTTCACCGTCGTATACGCCCAGCCGGTCTGACCGTTGAGCGCTTCGTACACATCGCGCACGGTGGCAGGGTTTTTTCGCCATACCGTGTTCATGACCTTCCACTCGGAGTCACTGAATGAAACAGGTTTTTCCATTTTTCCCATCGCACGCAAAACTTCACGTGCGCCTCATACAATCAATCTGTCTTTGTGCCACCACAAACCACTTTCGTGGCGTCTTGGAAATGGTAGCGCCCTGCCCTTAAATTGACGCGTTTCGTCGGCGTATTAGTGCAACTGCACCCAAACCGGTCAGCAGAAGCGTCGCTGGTTCGGGAACCCCTTCGACTCTGGCGTCCCCCACATCAGCTCCCATTAGATTGCCATTGGAAAAGCCGTTGTCATCCAGGAACATACCGAACTCGGGAGAGACAAGCAGATTGGCATCGATGGTCAGCGAATCGGACGTCGCGACCAGATTGCTTGGGTTCTCGATGTCAAAGAGGATCGCAGCAATACCCGCATTGCTGCGAACGAAGAACCCGCTTGCCAGGCCATTCAGGCTTCCGGCCCGTGCCCCGTCAAATCCAATCGTGAAATCGCCCACCTCGACGGCATCGTTGTTGAAGAACACCGATCCGGAGTGCTCGATCGTTCCCGCGAACGACCCCAGGAAATCGTCCGTGTCGTACGAGAAGGTCGTTGGTAGCGTCATCACATCGCGTCCGTTGATGCCGAATGCCACCGATCCCTCGAGACTGCCGGGGTTGATGACATCACCAGAGACGCCCGATAAATCGAGGCTCGCCGCGGAGCTCAAGGTCATTGTGTCGAGTGCAACACTCGTCTGACCACCGCTGATTTCTACCATTCCCCCAAAGGCCGCCGCCGGAATGACGGACACCCACGCTACCACTGCTTTCATCATCACTTTATCCCCAAGGCACTTTGACTCGGCGGGTTGCCAGCGGCTCCCCACAAGCCGCCACCTTACACCCACGAATCCCCCGTTTGCTACAAACGTAGCCCATCTGCGACGAGTGTAGCAGTGCCGGTGTTATCGGTCAAGGAAATGTTGAAGAAAGGATGACTGTTAGTCGGCCGTTGCCGGATCGCCGGTTTGGGCTTCCCAGCGTAGAAGGTTCAAAAAGAGGATGTCGTTCTCGCGTTCAAATCGGGCACGGTTTTGGAGTTGATCGCCAAATTTCTCATCGACGCGCTCATGCGCCTTCTCACGAAGCAGCAGCCACATCTCTTGCTCTGCATTTGTTTTCGCCAGTTGCTGAGCCTCGTCGATGTCTCGCGGCCATCTGATTTCACGCGAACAGTAGACGCCGATGTCTGCCATTTCCCCGGCACGGTCACTGCGTGGCTTGTCGGACAGCACATAGACCGTTTGGCCGACGGGCACCTGCTCATCAATGGCGCTGGCAATCGGACGCTTGCTCTCCGCCTTGGAGCGGGCAGGAATGTATAACATGACCTGCAGCGGCTTCATCACGACGAGTAGAAGCACAAAAGTCAGTCCGACGACTTCACGCTTACCATGGCGGAGACCTATTGTTGCACGCAATCCAAGTGCGAGCGTACAAGCCCCCGCAACAGCAATCAGCCATCCCATTTGACCGGGAACAATGGTGATCCAATGGGAACCGAAAATCATGACAGGCGCAATCGCGAGCATCGCGCCTCCACTGATCGCAGTGAGTTGTGCGAGCAACTTGATGAAAGCGTCGAAACGCTTGTCGGCTACGGCCGGAAGCTTTCGATCGGCATACATTCGCCAGATGGATGCGCCGAGGAGAATCACCCCACCCGCGACAATGAAGTCGTATCGTGCCGCCTTAGCCGGAACAGCGAATAGGAAGAGAGTCGTTGGAATTGTCCAGGCCAACAGAAACTTCAACGACGCCCGCTGATTCTCGGGCCAGTTCGCCCGAACGGATTTGTCGAGCAGAAAGGCCGCGAAAATCGTCGCAATTCCGCCGGCGCCAATCAGGTGGAACGGCGCTTCCAACAAGCCTGTCACGTAAGATAACGAATGAGGTACGACGCGGGCGAGGAGTTCGAACAGTACAAAATTTCCCATACGTGATGAGCCCGCGATACCCAGGCAAGCGAGTGCTGCGACGCTCGATATGATCTGGGCCGGATGGAGTGCAAATGACCACCAGCGTTCGTTTCGTTCGCGCCGTTGAATGATCGTGAGACCGGCGACGGTCATCCACAACGTCAGCAAGACGTGAGGTGCTTTCCAGAACGTGCCGATGACAGCGAGGGCGTAGGCGACGGGAATCCAGAATCCTCGTGGACTGCCTTTCGATTGCCAGGCACGCCCCATGGCGAGAACGCTCGCCGTGGTGAAGAACAGAACCCCCATGTCCAACTCGGCCCGCATACCGTAGTCGAGCACTTCCCAGTTCCCAATGGCAAGAAACGCAGCAGGTAGGCCGGCCCTTTCATCAATGAGCCAACGGCCGGCCCCATACATCAAAAGCGCAAAGCCAACGGCGAGGCAGGCAGACGGCAGCCGAGCCACAAACTCGCTCAGTCCTCCTGCGGATCTGGCGATGGCCGTCGTCGTCCAAGCGTAGAGTGGAAGTTTTCGCAGGTAGGTTCGTTGGTGAACGGTTGGAATCCACTCGTTCTGTTTCGGGACCATCTCCTTCACGACGATCGCGCGAAGCCCCTCGGTCCGGATCAGGTCACCATCCTGGAGTCCCCAAAAGAACCATCCCAAGGCAAACAAGCAGACCAACACAATTTCAATGATAACGCGGGATGAACGTTGATCTCCCGCGACTGCGCCACGATCCGTCATGACGGGCTTCCATCCTGAGTCCTTGGTGCACGCTGCCGGCCGCGCCGACGCCCTACACTTTCCACACTTTATAAACGGTTATTGCGAATCCGTTAAGGGCATCCCATTCATTCGTGAAGTAATGATGATGAGCGTTGTTCCGCTGGGGTGGTCCACGTCGCCGAAAAGACTGGCTCCTTGTCGGAGGCTTCTCGGTCCTTTCCGACGATGTGGGCGATAACGCCGGGTCCGATCATCCATGTGACCACGTGGCATCGGCTCGTTCTCCAAGGCGATACGCCGCATCATCACCGGCAGCAGGAACACGAATCGACGAGCTTATGCGAACCACACGCCCGTAATCGTATAGTCAGGGAAGAGCCTTCGCCGTGTCGTGCCTGGCAGTCGAGGCTCCAGGTTCTAACCCTAGCTAGACGACGGGTGCGGCAGACCAAACCGCGCTCCGGTCATGAGGATTATCACATGCTGAAAATGAACCCATCTCGTCTTGGATCACTCTTCCTGCTCGGCTTTTTGATCGGCATGGTAGGATGTGACGCCGTGCCAGCTACATTCATCCCCGCGAATACACAGGGGGAAGCAACGAGTGAATCCAATGATGGCGATAACAGCGGCGGCTTGACGACCGGCGATGGCGAAGATGAGACAACACAGGCGAATGCTGACGACGCACAAACCGAAGAACAAGAAACGACAGACGACAGCCAGGACTCCGACGAGACTGAACTCACGAATACCGACGGATCTGACGCTGAGTCGGACACACAGGATAGCCTGACGGATTCGACCGAGAATGAAGAATCGGTAACGAATGACAAGGATGACGAAACAGAAGTCCCTGAGAATGAGTCCGAAGGATCATCGACGTCTTCCGGTGTAGCCGTGCCCGCGATTACCTACTGCAATGACGTAGCTGACTGGCCGGATGGCTGGATCGCGTTCGAGGAAGAGGTGCTGGTGCTCGTCAATAATGCTCGCTCAACAGCTACCGATTGCGGATCTCGCGGCACATTCCCCGCAGCATCACCGCTGACGATGGAAGGCGCACTGACGTGCGCGGCCCGGATCCATTCCCTCGACATGGCAACCAACAACTTCTTCGACCACACGAATCTGAGCGGCGAAAGCCCCGGAGACCGGGTCGACCAAACGGGCTACAGTTGGTCCACGTGGGGAGAGAATATCGCACTGGGGCAGATCACCCCGGAGCAGGTGGTCAACGCTTGGCTTGATTCCGATGGACACTGCGCGAACATCATGAATGCGTCATTCACACAGATTGGCATTGGCTACAGCGAAGGCAACTACTGGACGCAGGTTTTTGGCGCACCGCGATAGGCGTGAATTAGAGGAACCCGATTGACGCTGCGGTGCAATCCCTCGACGAAAATCGGGCATTGCACCGTATGGGCCAATCGATGCCATTCCCAACATCTACATGCCAACCATCTTCGCTGTTTGATCGTAGACCTCACGCATCTTTGCAATCAAGCCGGCCTGCATCTGCTCCATCTCATCCAGGCGTGCCTTGGGCAATTGATCCGCCATGCCCTTGATTTCGTCTTCCGTTGCCGGCGGCTGGAAGAGAACTGCGGTCATGGTACCTGGCGCGCCCTTTGCCAGCATCGCTTCCCAGATTCGTTGCAGCTGGATGTGCTGACCACCGCAAGCTGCTCGAATCAGCATCGGCATTACCCGATGCTGCGCAACGCTTGTCACTTCATCCGTATCAAGCATTGCCGAAGCAAGCAGTGGGTTTCCGGGTACAGCAAGACGCTCGCGGTCTTCTTCGTAGATGCTCTGACTGATCGGGTAGTGATAAAGCGTTGGCGAATTCAGCGACAGATAATCTGATCGAAGCCCCAGAATCTGCTGACCGCGTTCGCTGACGAGAAAATTAACGAACGCCTGTGCTACCTTCGGATTACGTGACGCGGACAATGCACTGGCGCCGTCCGGCGAAATTTCAGTGGCGCCCGCCGGCTCCACGTAGCTCAGTTGATACGACGATCCATCCGCACGAGCCATGGCATCGAAATTAATGGCAAACGTGGCCAACGACTCACCGCTCTCGACCTGATTCAATGCGACACCGCTTCGCCCCACCAAGGTTCGTGCGTTCCCCAGTATACGCATGATGATGGACCAGCCCTTTTTCCATCCGTGTTTCTGGAGGATCAGCATCAAGCACTCACGGCTCGTACCGCTCTTTCCAGGATCAGCAACGGCCAACCACCCGAAGAATCTGGAATCAGCCAGGTCTTCCCAGCTGGTCGGCGGCGCAATCCCGCGCTCGCTGCAAGCCTGCGTATTGACGAGCATGCCGAACGTGGACAAACCCGTGGCAACACAACTGCCGTCTGGACAGGCCGTAGGAACATCGGCAATGGTCTCTGGTACGTCGTCGCGGGCAGGAAGCTCCATTGGAAGGGTCCAACCACGTGACTGAAGAGACAAATGGTCACGCATACTGCCGCCGAACACGACATCCGGCATGAAGCTTGGTGCCAATTCACCCGACGATGTGTAGCAGTCTTCCACATACTTCATGCACTGCGGCGTACCGTATACCAGCCATCGGATGCTGACCTCCTTATTGTGCGTGCGCATGTGCCAATCGCGGAAGCCCAATTCAAATGCGAGGCGAATGCCTTCATGGTGAGGCGTCAGTACGACCAGCTCTTGGACCGGCGATTCCTTTGCGGGTGGTTCAGGCTGCTCGGCAACGCACCCCATAAGCAAGACAACCGCTGCAATCACCGCCCCAGTAAAGCAATGCTTTATCGACATCGATCAACCCTTCAAATCGGAACTTCAACCCAATGGAAGTACAGGTAGATACGGAGCTGTTCGAACACCGCAAGGTCGGTGAGCCTCTTCATGAAAGTCGTTTCACCCGTCAGCCGTACGCCCGGATCGTTTGCATTGGCGCTCGGTTTTGAAGTCAACGCTCGAACAACGCGCGTGTACGCTAGAAGTGCGTGAAGACCCTGTCAATAATGGCTACGATTTCTTAAGAAACCCTTAGCAATCCTGTAATCGAGAGGCCACTATTCGTGATTCCCACTTGACACAAACTGCCTGTAACCGAAGCTAAAGGGCTCGGCTTGACGATCTTCATTCGTCCAGGACCGACGAGGCAGCCGCGGTAATCTGGGGCAAGGCAACCATGGATACGGCGCATGCATTTCTTGGGCAATTCACGACGCTGATCGTTCGCATCGGGCGCTCGCACGACGCCTTGCGACGATCCTGCGGACAGGATTCTGTTCACAACTTCCGCGTTACATGCCGTCGGCTACGGGAAGTTCTTCGCGTCGTTCAGTCCGTCAATCCGACGTCGTCTATCCTGAAGACCATCCGCGACCTTCGTGCGACCCGGTCTGCTTGGGGTCCGGTTCGGGACCTTGATGTGCTGGCCCTACGTCTATCACGAAGCCGTTCGACAAGCGGCCTGTCTCCGATCACTCAAAGCTTCTTGAAGCGGTACCTGGACAAAGAAAGAAGAATCCTGGTCAACCGAATTCGAAAAGGGAATCGTTGGAAGGCGTCATCAACACTTCGCGCAAGCTGCCAACATGTTCTACAAGATTCGCGTCCCTGGATCCTGAGATTCTCACTACGGCGATCTTTACTTCGACATTGGACGAAACAGCTCGCGTGCGTCATGCAATGCGATGGGCGTCACGTTCATGACTGGCATGCGGTCCGGATCGCCATCAAACGGCTGCGCTACCTGAGTGAGTGTTTTGATTCGGAGGCCGTTCCGCGCATTCATGGTATCATCCGATCGACACGAGGCGTGCAGGAGCGACTTGGTGTTTTTCACGATCACCTGTGTGAGGCCGAGTATTTCGGGAAGTTACTTGAGAATCCGCCGTCGTCGTTGCATCAACCGGAGGTTACGACCGATATGCAGGCGTATCGGGCACGCGTGCAGCAGGCGGCCAAGCGGGAGTTAGTTGAGGTTCAACGTCACTGGACCTTATTTCAACACTCGATTGAGGCTTTCGGTTAGAATGAGACGGTTGTGCCGGCGATGGAAAGCCGGAATGAGGACGAGATGACGTTAACCATGAACGTCACATCGACGCAAGGAAACAAGGGAAGACGGCGTGGATAATCGTATGAACGATGCACGGATGTCCGAGCGGTTGGCAGCGTCAGCCAATTGGGAATCGAC
>JBMYUM010000190.1:0-7855 GCA_049605375.1 Phycisphaerae bacterium
TTGGGGTGTTGGTGAACGCCCGCCGTTCTAACTCACAGGCATTTTCAACATGGCAGACGATAACGGAAGTGATCCCAAAAAGAATGACCCGCGAGGTCCGGCCGGTCCCAACGTCAAGATGTCACGGAACATCGTCAGTTGGATCGCCCTCGTCGGTATGCTCATCCTGCTGCTCGCGGTTGTAACGGGGCAGATGAAAGCGGCTGAGCGCATCAGCCTGAGCGAGTTCTTCACGCTGATTGGGAACGACGAGATCGAGTCCATCGTCATCAACGAAGATGGAAAGATCGAAGGTAAGCGCAAGGCATCGCAGGGTGACCCGCCGGGAACCAGCAATCTCTTCAAGGTGCTCGTGCCGAAAGAGATGCTCAACCATGAGTTCATGAAGGAACTGGTGGCCAAGCTGCCACCGGAAGCGGTCACCTATGAACACCGCAGCGAGTTCCTGGTCATTCTCATGGCCATGCTGCCGTGGATTCTCATATTCGGTTTCATCTGGTTCTTCATTTTCCGGCAGATGCGTGGTGCCGCTGGTCCGGGTGGCATGCTCGGCAACTTCGGTCGTTCCAAGCACCGTGTCATGCACAAGGAACATACCAACGTCTCATTTGCTGACGTCGCTGGTATTGATGAAGCCAAGGATGAAGTTGACGAGATCATCGAGTTTTTGAAGTCACCGAAGAAATTCCAGCGACTGGGCGGCCGCATTCCGCGAGGCGTGTTGCTGGTTGGTTCGCCGGGTTGCGGTAAGACGCTGCTGGCGAAAGCCATCGCCGGTGAGGCGGATGTGCCGTTCTTCTCGATCAGCGGTTCGGATTTTGTCGAGATGTTCGTCGGTGTCGGTGCTTCGCGCGTGCGTGACCTGTTCAAGCAGGCCAAGGAAAACTCGCCTTGTATTGTCTTCCTCGATGAGATCGACGCAGTCGGTCGTAAGCGTGGTGCCAGCTTCAGTGGTGGTGGCCATGACGAGCGCGAGCAGACGCTTAATGCCATTCTGGTTGAAATGGATGGCTTTGATACCGATTCACAAGTGATCGTGATTGCTGCCACCAACCGCGCTGACGTTCTCGATCCGGCGTTGACCCGTCCTGGTCGTTTCGATCGACAGGTGTTTGTCACGCTGCCTGACCTGCAGGGTCGTTATGAGATCCTCAAGGTCCATATGAAGAAGATCAAGTTGGGGCCGACCGTCGACATTCGTCGCGTCGCGCGCGGTACGCCGATGTTCAGCGGCGCTGAACTGGCGGCGCTGGTGAACGAGGCTGCCTTGATTGCCACGCTCAATAACAAAGAGTTTGTTGAGCAGGAAGATCTTGAAGAGGCTCGTGACAAGGTTCGTTGGGGCCGCGCCAAGAAGAATGCAGCCGTTGATGAGCAGGATCGCAAGCTCACTGCTTACCATGAGGCGGGCCACGCCTTGATTCAGGCGTTGGAGAAGGACAGTGATCCTCTTCACAAGGTCAGCATTATTCCCCGCGGTCCGGCGGGCGGTGCGACATTCTCGTTGCCTGAAAAGGACAGACTTGTTTACAGCAAGAAGTACCTGCTTGCCACGATGCGCGTGACGTTTGGTGGTCGCATTGCTGAGGACATCTTCTTCGATGAAATCAGTAGCGGCGCCGGCATGGACATCAAGCAGGCGACCTCCATTGCCCGCGGCATGGTCTGCAAGTGGGGCATGGGTGAGAACACCGGCTTTGTGTACTACGATGACGATGGCGAAGTGATGGACCTTCGTGGTCGAGAGTATTCCGATGCGACGGCTGAGAAGCTCGACGCCGAAGTGAAGCACATTCTCGACACGGCTTACGCCGAAGCAGAGACAATGCTTCGTGAGAACCGCGATCAGGTTGAGAAGATTGCGGAAGCGTTGTTGAAGTATGAGACGTTGTCCGGTGAAGAGGTGAATGCCATTCTTCGTGGCGAATCGCTGACGCGTTCATCGGTCTCTGATCTGATCGATAATGCTTCCGGCGGATCACAGATTGGTGTTGCCCGCCCGGTGAAGTCTGATCCGGATCCGCACACCGATCTCGGCGGTGCGATGCCACAGCCTGGCTAGTCCGTTCCACTTCAAACTACCCGATCTACCAAAGCCGGCTCAACTTGGGCCGGCTTTTTTGTTTGTTCACCCTTCCCGTCGTCTCCTTGACTGCGCTTGTTTCAAAGTTGACAGAAAGTCGCGGAATTTTGTGTCAGATAACGTTGAGCGCCGTCTATAAGGATGTGGGGTGAACAGTGGCATGTCGACAATCGTTTCATGAGTGGCAGGTAAGTGTGGCGCTGCATGGGTTGCCCATCCGTTCCCGTGTTCGTGCTGACGATGCAGTTCGTGTAACGGCATATATGTTGTTGATGGGTCGCGGTTTCTTCCCTTTAGACGGATGACGCGCTCTCATCGCGCTTCTAATCAAGGGATGGTTCCATTGATTAAGCCGGTGGGGAGGGTCGGTTCGTAGGAGCCGACCCTCTTTCGTTTGCCAGCCTGAGTGGTTGATCATCGGCGCGGGCCCGCGACCTGTTAATCCGGGTGGGCTTTTCCTCGCTCCATGTTGCCAACCTGTGTCAATTCCAGCAGAATCCCGGTTTGCATGACTGGCCGTTGACCTTAACGATTGTTGTCTTTCGCGTATTCGCTTGGGGCAAGGGTGGCGGTGAGACGGCATCGGAACCCCGGGAGCGGCCGAGTATGGCGAAAATCAGGAAATCGACGGGTGGCACGGCCAAAGAGGCGCGTGAGCGCGACAAGGTTCCGCCCCAGAAAGCACATGAAGCCGCAAAGGAGACCATCGAATCCATCGTGATTGCGTTGGTTCTGGCGTTCGTCTTCCGGGCGTTCATTGTTGAGGCGTTCGTCATTCCGACCGGCTCGATGGCTCCCACGTTGTATGGTGCGCACGGCACTATTCTCTGCAACGATTGTGGAACGGAGTTTGCCTACGGCTTGCGTGATTTATCTGATCGTCGCGGCGGCATCCCACAGGTCAAGCCTAACTCATTCGCTTACTGTCCAAACTGCAAAGCACCCAATGGCAGCCTCAAGGCTAATGACGCCTTTCGTAATCCGGAGGCAGGTGATCGCATCCTTGTGCTCAAGTGGCCTTACGACGTTGGGATCGAGAGCCTGGGGCCGCAACGCTGGGACGTGACGGTCTTCAAAGATCCGTCGGATGGGGTGACGAACTTCATCAAGCGCCTTGTTGGACTTCCCAACGAAGTGTTGATGATTGCGGACGGTGATGTCTACACCGTACCGACCGACGAGTTGTCAGACGAAGCGAAGGCTGCGTTCGAGCACATTCGTAAGCAGAAGTATCGCATTCGAACCGAGGGGTACACGGGTCGACTTGATGGCTTCCCTGTTGAGGTGCTCCGCGAAGTCGATGAGAAAGCAAGTATTGCCCGGAAGACGACTGTTGCTCAAGATGCGCTTTGGCTTCCTGCGTATGATCACAACTACATGCCCAGTGCACCGTTGAACGATCAGCCGGTATGGAAGGCGCGTTCGCCCGGCGAATCAGGTTGGAACGCAGAGAAGCGCGTCCTCACGTTTACGCCGGAGAAATCGGAAGAGGATATTCTTGAGTTGCACGGGCCGGCGATTCGCGCGACCTGTGCCTACAACGTGGTGGGCGGGGATAATTCTCCCAGGCCGCGGAGCCCCAGTCAGACCATTCCGCCGTTTGTTCACGACTTGCGCCTTCGATTCGTTGCGACCATGGATTCTCCCGAAAGTGCGGTTACGGCGCGATTGACCAAACGCGGTCGTGTCTTTGATGCAACGGTCACGGCGAGCGGTGCCGTCAGTATTATTGAGCAGACGGTGCCACCGCATGGCGTACCAAAAGTTGATTTGACGGGGCAGACGGATCCGCTGGCCGTTGGCATGCCGACGACCATCAGTTTCCAGAATATTGATTATCACCTCGAGCTTCGTGTGGACGGAGAAGTTGTCCTTCAAAGCCACGGCGATAAGAAAGCGCCTGGTTATTACGCTCCGAATTTGCGCGATCTTCGTCGCTCACCAACGACGCATCCCTCCATGCCCGCCATACTTGGATCGGGTGGAGCGTTTTCACTTTCGCACGTAGCTGTGCATCGCGACGTATACTACTACCTGGTTCCGCGGGTCCAGAATCTTCGTAGCCCTTATCCGTACTCGGGTTGGGGAAGCCAGGAGTACCCGATTGGCCTGCGTGACGACGAGTTTTTCATGCTCGGAGATAACACGGCTGCCAGCAAAGACTCGCGCCTGTGGGATATCGTCAGTCCGACGCTGGTGTCGCGAGGAGAGGGTGTACAGCTGGGGACGGTGCCGCGCGATCAGCTGATCGGGAAGGCGTTTTTCGTCTATTGGCCCAGCATGCAGCGCGTTGACTGGTTCGATCGATTCCCGGTCTTGAATCGATGGGGTGTTGTGCCGGATGTGGGGCGAATGCGTTGGATTCGCTAAGTCTGTTTGACTTCATCCACCGAAGTAATTCGCGCGTAGCTGCCCAGGCTGTTGCCGTTTCCTGAGGTTGTTGATTCTCCGTGTCATCCGCTGACTCTTCATCTGGCCAGTCCACGCTTGTCGATCGTATCATGGCTCGGCGCAGTCTCTGGCTGATCGGTTGGCCTGTTCTGGCAGCTCTTGTTTTCGTGCCGGCTCCGCGTGTTGCCGACATTCTTCATGACGATGAGACGAGTTTCCTGCCGGCCGATATGCCGTCGGAGCGCGCCCAGTCGCGCTTGGAGCAGGCCTTCCCTGATCAGGCACCGGCCTCGCGTGTGGCTGTTCTTGTTCATCGTGAATCCGGTTTGACGTCGAACGATCGAGCGTTTGTGAATTCGTTCACCGAGGCGTTGCTCGCGGCTGCCGGGGAACGCGAATGGCAGGTTCAATCGTCGTTGCAACAGGTTTGGCTGAAGTCAATTCTGGAGCGTGATTCGGCGATCCTCACTGTTGTCAATCTTCCTTCCGGGCCGCTGACTCATCACAGTGTGGCGCGGGTGCGCGATGTTCAGGATGTCGTTGCGAAGGCCGGCAATAGACCGGAGGGGCTTCAAGTCGAGATAACCGGTGATGCGGCGCTTGGTGAGTTGCTTGACGCCAATGCCAAGCGCGATGTTGACCTGACAACGGTCTGGGCGTTTGTCGCCGTGATCGTCATCTTGCTTGCCGTTTATCGAAGTCCGGTGGCCATGCTGATTCCGGTCTCGACGATTTCGATGGCGTTGTTGGTGTCGGTTGGTTTGTTGGGATGGTCGGCCTCGTGGGGCTTGCCCGTTAACGGGCTCATCGAAATGTTCATTGTTGTTATTCTCGTGGGCTCTGGAACAGACTATTGCCTGTTCCTGTTCTCCAGTTTCAGAGAGGCAACAGCGGCAGGAAAAGAACCACCGGAAGCGGCGAAGTTTGCGTTACAACAAACCGGGGCCCCCATACTTGCGGGGGCGGGAACCAATGCGGCAGCCCTTGCAACGATGTTGTTGGTGGGCAATCGCGACCTCTATACGTCAGGCCCGACGATCGCAGTTGCGATTTTGATTGCGACCGTCACCATTTTGACGCTGACGCCTGCGTTACTGAGCAAGTTTGGTGGTCATCTTCTCTGGCCGGCCAAAGAAGCGGTCACACATCGTGCCGGTCGCTCGACGTTCTGGGATTCGCTGGCTCGCTTTGTTGTGGCAAAACCGGCGCTGTGCGTGTTTGGTTCGCTTGTTCTCCTTCTTCCGCTTGCGGTCCGTGGCTTTGAGGCAAGGCCGCTCTTTGATGCCCTGGATGAATACCCGCTGGAGAGTTCGTTCGTCCGTGGTGCCAAACTCTATCACGCGTTGTTTCACGAGGGTGAAGAACGCGGCGAGTTGGCCATCCTGCTGCGAGCGGATGCCGAGTTGCCATCTGACGAGACAATCAAGGCCGAGATGGATGCCCTGCACGCAAGGCTCGGGTCGGTGTCTGTGGTTGCGCAACGAGATCTTGCTGATCCGCTGGGTACGCGTCGTCGTGGGGGCGGCGACGGGGATTTCTTCAGCGGTGTGTTTCAACAGGCGGCGTCGGCGTTCGCCAGAGATTTCTATGTCAGTCAGGACGGCAGAACGGTACGTGTCGATCTGACGTTGGCAGAGCCGCCGCGCAGTGAAGACGCCATGGCATTATTGGAGAAGATTGAGCAGGCGGTTCGCGCTGAGAGCCGGATGGTCGATGCTGATTCTGGTGAGGTGCTGTTGGCCGGTGAGACGTCGGTCTATCGCGATATGCGTGACCTCCGCCGGAAGGACTTTGCTGTCATTGCGATTGCCGCGTCGTTTCTGATTTATCTGATTTTGATTTGGATGCTACGTTCTTTGGTGCAGGCGTTGCTTCTGGTTGGAGCTACGTTGTTGACGTATCTCGCGGCCTACGGTGCTACATATTGGATCTTTCTGTACCTGTATGGCCTGCCGGGCTTGAATTGGCAGATCGACTTCTTGCTCTTCATTATCATTATGAGCCTTGGTCAGGATTACAACATTTTCGTTGTCGATCGCATTCGTGTTGAGCGTAAGCGATTGGGCCCGAAGCAGGCTATTGAGACTGCGGTCGCGCGCACGGGTGGTGTCGTCAGCAGTTGCGGCTTGATTATGGCGGCGACGTTTTTCTCCATGGCGGCCGGCTCGTTAGTGGTCATGAAGGAGATGGCGGTCGCTCTGGCGTTGGGTGTGCTGATTGATACATTTCTCGTGCGACCGTTGTTGGTCCCGGCGATGGTGCTGTTGCTGTCGCGCGACGGCGATGGGGCTGCCGCTTCAGGGGCGCCTTCGGCTGGGTAGTGGCAGTATCAGGCGTGTTCCAGATCGCCTGCTTTATGCCATCCTGGCTCAAGATCGGCCGGAACTCATAAATTCTTCTTGATCGCCTCTTCACTTCGTGTGCTCTCGTTTTCTTCGTTTTCCATCCCTTCGCCAAAATTTTTTCGAGTTCGCGAAAGATCGATGTCTCATCGAGACCATGGGTGTATGTACGAAACATGGTCTTTGTGAGGAGTGATGTCATGAACGTAACAACGTAGCCCTGGTATGGAGTTTTCATGAATGGCGGGTGCGGGCGCATGATTTCGTCGCACGGGGGTGGTCGAGTTGGGCAAAGCGACTCTGGGGAGACGTCGTTTTGTTGGCGAGACTGCTGCTACAGTTGCACTGTCACCTGAAACCTGTCGTGGTGGCAACCCTGCGGCGGGTCATGCGCTCGCCCGATTTATGGAAGTCCTCTCATCGCATGCAAACCGCGTTTTTGTGGCGTCGCCTTGTTGATTCTGGACGTGAACTGCCGGTTTGGCTACAAATCGCCAAGTCGGGTTCGAGAGAGGTTCACAATTCAGTTTGCTTCGAGGATGGGTCGTCATGCCTCAAACCATCAACGGTATCGGTACGTGGTACTACGGAAAGAAGAATTTGCATCAGCGTGAGGATGTGTGTGAGCAGTGCGGCCAACCGGCGGTCCTGAGCTCATACGACACGCGCACCTATTTTGTCATTATCTTCATTCCTATCATTCCCCTGGGGCGCAAGCATGTCATTGACGAATGCAGCAGTTGTTCCCGGCACTTTGCGGTACCGTTGAAACAATGGGAAGGCCTGCTTGCGGAATCTGCGAACGCCATCGATCTCTACATTCAAACGCCGACTGACCCTGAACGTGCGCAAGGAGCGATGCAAGCGGCGGCGCAAGTGCATAGCGCCAACGGGCTGGCAACACTCTCACCCATCATTGAGAAGCACCTGTCGAAGAACGTGGATGTGCTTATTCAGTTGGCAAAATCCCTTGGCGGAAATGTTGGAGCAAGCTTTCCCTGGTCCGATTATGAAACAGCATTGAAGGACCGGGTCAAGG
>JBMYUM010000191.1:0-7818 GCA_049605375.1 Phycisphaerae bacterium
CCGGCATCCTCAAATGCCAGCTCGATGGCACGGAGGGAATAGGCAGCGTCGCGCTGCGCTTCGAGATGATGCGGTTCCAGCGAGGACAAATGGTGAGCCATGTCCGGTAGATCTTCCGGAGGTTTCATGCCGGCGATCGGAAGATCGACAGACTGATCGAGATCGATGACCAGGGATCGATCTTCGATATGGGAGTGACCCTCAACGAGCGCGGTCCAGAACGCGTCACAGCCGGTTCCGACCGACGCGACGGGGCCGATACCGGTAATGCAGACCTCACGAGCGTTCATGAATTCGGTGTCCTGATTGAAATAGGGCGTCTCATCTTTCCTACAGGTTTCATCAACTTCGCTTTTGTTTTTGTCCTGTCACCATTCAGGCTGCGCCAAGGACGACGCTGCTGTTGTAGCCACCGAAACCGGCGGAGTTATTGACGACGACCTGTACCGATGCGGAACGCGGCTGCTTCATGATGGGGTCCAGTCCTTCATGATCGAGCGGATTTTCCAACGTCCACGTGGGTATCAGGGACTGATGTTCCAGGCTGAGTATGCAGCATGCGGCCTCCACGGCTGCTGCGGCGCCCATTGTATGTCCGGTCAGGGCTTTGACCGAGCTGAACGCTATGCCGTCCGGGAAGCACGACTCAAGTACTTTGGCTTCGATGGCGTCGTTTTGCGGTGTTCCGGTTCCGTGAGCACAAACATAATCCACGTCGCGTGGCTGTAGCGACGCTTGTTGCAAGCTGCGCTTGGTCGCGCGCGTTAAGCCGTCGCCTTCGGGTTGTGGCCGCGTCGGGTGATAGTCTTCGCATGTCAGGGCTGCGCCGAGAAGTTGGGCCCGGGCCCGAGCTGACCTTGCGCGGGCTTGCGATTCCCTTTCCAGAACGAAGAAAGCTGCTCCTTCGCCCACGAAAAGACCATCACGGTCGCGATCGAACGGTCTGCACGTTGATTCCGCCATGACGCGAAGGCGCATGAACCCTATGAATGCAAGCCGACTGAAACCGTCGGCACCACCGGCGATGGCGATGTCGCACTGGTTGGAGAGCAGGCTTCGGCGCGCGGCATGCAGGGCAAGATTCCCGGCAGCGCAGGCACCGTAAATATCGTGCCGGCGCGTCGGCGTCGGCCAATCATCACCGCCGAGCGCGGTCGTGATGCTGTCGGCGATGGCACCGGGCATGCCGTGTCCGATTTGCTGGAGCTGCGAAGTGGAAAGCCAGGCACTTTCATCGGCTGTCAGCCCATCTTCGATGAACTGTGTCTCTCCCATAGTCGTTCCAGCAAATACCTGCGTCCGGGCGCCGGCGAGGGAACTGGACGACAGCCCTGCGTCGTTGACTGCCTGCCGTGCGGCAACGACGGCGAGTCGTGACGCCCGTCCAACGTGACGGGATGTTTCGCGGCATTGCTCAAAGTAGGGATCGTGCAGTTCGCCTTTCACCTCACAGGCAACGGTCCGCGTCAATTCGCTCGTATCCAGCCCGGTGATCGGGGCTGCACCGCTTTGTCCCTGTTGAAGAGCTTGCCAGAACGTGTGCTCGTCGTTTCCGACAGGCGAAACCACACCCATTCCTGTGATCACAATTTGGTCCGACACGTGCGATATCCTTTGGACGCTTTCCCTTGGAATTGAGCCGAGATGCGCGATCGAGCGTCCGGTCGTGCAGACGCAAGACTACCCTGATCGCGGTGTCCTGACACCTGGATTCTGTCGCTCGGCGCAAAAAATCAGCCGGGCGGTGAAATCTGACCCGGCTGCTTGATGTTGATTCGCGATGAGGCGTAACTTAGGCGGCTGCCAATTTGACCCGCATCAGGTCAAGGATGTCGTCCAGGCACGTGACATGGCTGATCACGTTCTCCGGCAGCTCACGCTGAATGACGCCTTCGATGGTGGCAATCATGTGGACTGCATCGAGCGAATCGATGCCGATCTCACTCAAAGGCTTGGACAGATCGATGTCTTCAACCTCGGTGTCGATCGTCTCAGCCAACCATTCCAGAATCTCGGCTCTTGCTGCTTCAAAATTGATCATCGTTACGTACCTCTGCGTGTTTGATTGCCTTGGGTTTCTCTTCGTCATTCGTCCAGTCGATGCTTGAATCACCGGCGACTGAGGCCGAGGTCTGCATCGCAGCCATGGGAAATTCCACGTGCTGGGACATCCACGCCGTGACACGCTTCCGCCATTCGCGATAGCCGTTCGTCGTGGCTTCCGAACGGATTTGCAATTCCGCCCGGTCACACTCACGAATAGAGGCTAACGCTGCGTCTCTGACATCCTTTGAGACGTTTTCCATGAATTCGTCGAAACGAACGGGGTCATTGATGATTCGGGCCTTCAGTGCGAAGCACATCCCGAGCTGAAAATGGGGCTGCCAGGCTTCGGGAAGCTGACGCCCGAGCTCTTGCGCCATATCAAGCCGGTCAGGATTGACGAACACGGAAGCCAGTCCCAGGCCGGCCGCCGCGTCGATATCGTGCACTCCAAGATCGCGGACTCTCTCGATAAGCGTCTCGACAGAGTCCATATGCCGGAAATAAAGCGCCCGACCGACACCCTGGTAGGCCGCGTGCCGAGCGTAGCCGTCGAATGTGTCGAGTTTCTTCAAGGCGCCGGGATCCGTTGGTTGATCAAAAAATGCGATCTTGAAGCCGTAGCCGTCAAAAAGGAGATATTGGTGCAACGCATCCAGTTCCCGGGCTTTTCGCTGGACTGATTTTGGTGATTCGTTTTTCATGCCGGACCAGAATCCCAGTCCTACGTAGTACAGGTACCGCATACCCGGCTCGGGACGAACGATGTCGCGCTCGAAGGCCTTGCCGTCAGCTCCCAGGCGCACGGGCCAGGTGGCGAAGCCGAAAAGGCGTCGCAGTTCATATCCCATGGCGGCGCCTTCATGGGCAAATGGCTGGAAAATGACAGGCAGGCTGTCCAGATACGAGCGCCACTCTTCATCGTTCCGGGCTGTCACCATCTTGTTAAATCCGGCGGCGAAATTCGCCAGAACGCCGTTAACGCGGGCCACATCCCGCGGGCGACTAACCTGCAGCCCAAGCTTGGCGACCGTCATTTCTGACGTTCGAATGCAGAAAACAGAAAGGAGCCGGCGCCAGGTTCCTGTCGCCAGCGCCCAGACGGCCAATGGCATCAAGGCGACAAACAAAATGGCAAGTGCGTTCAACATAAGCAGTCTTATCCGTGAGTCAGGTTGCAAGAACGAATCGGCAACCCTGGAATCGCGTGCGGGTAAACCCTGGTCGGGTTAAAACAGGAAAGATAGGGCTGCGTGGTTCTTCGAACGGGCTTGTTCGGCTTGTCCATCGAGTCCACGTCATGTTTACGCCAACCTGCGACCCCACGTACCCATTCCGCACGCAATTCATCACAGCGATGCACCACAACGATCGGTGACCCCGATAGTCCCGATCCTACCACAAGCTACTAGCACGCCGCACCAAAATTCTGACATTGAATTTCGAATTCGCGCAGGTTGGTCGCCGCACTATCATGTATCCGTCACAGTTAGTAATCTCGCCCAGTAATTTATCGCGCCGCCGGCCAGAAATTACCTATTTCCAACTATGGTACGTTGTGGCAATGGCCACCTGTGAAATAAAGCAGGTGCGGAAACAGTACGAAATCCGGATGGGCATCATGGAACGAGTCTACGAATGGGGACTCCGACAGCCGAAACTTGTCATCGGAACGGCTCTGGCGGTTGTTTTGCTGATGATGCCGGGATTGGTATTCCTCCGGATTCAAACCGACGGGAACGCGCTGGTACCTCAGGATGCGGCGGCGGTTCAATACGACCGGCAAGTCCGAGCATCGTTCGGATTGTCCGATCCGCTTGCCGTTGTCATTCGTTCAGACCATCCCTCGGGCATTTTCAATGCGGCTACGCTGGAACTGGTTAAATCACTGACGGCAGATCTGTCGGAACTGGATGGCGTCGCCGCACATGATGTCTCCAGCCTGGCAACCGAGCACAGTCATCGCGTCGAAGAGGGGACCCTGCATTTTCGGAGATTTCTCGATCCGCTGCCACAGTCGGTTTCGCAACTTGAAACACTCCGGTCTGATCTGAGAACCATCCAACTGTATGAAGGGACCCTTGTATCCAAGGATGAACAGGCGACAACAGTCCTGATCGGAACGCCGGAATCCAGAGATCGTGCAACATTTTTTGCTGACGTCCGGGCTGTGGTGGATTCCACCGTAGCACGGATGGGTTCGACGGAGCAGGTCGACGTGATTGGGGCGCCGGCGGCCGAAGCGTTACTGGGGCATCATCTTCTGGCTGACCTTGGTGTGCCGGAGGGCCTGTTGCCCGGCGCAATTCCCGCTTCCGATGACCTGTCAGACGCGCGGGGGTTGGTGTTTCTGACCGGTTGGTTGACGGCATCTTTCGGACTGGTGCCGATGGCCATTGGATGCATGGCACTGATTTTTCTTTTCTTCTTCCGAACTGTGCCTGCTGTGGTACTTCCCTTGATGGAAGTCGGCGCGGCCATCGTCTTTGTTTTTGGTTTGATGGGTTACACCG
This sequence comes from Phycisphaerae bacterium, assembly GCA_049605375.1. Taxonomy (GTDB): domain Bacteria; phylum Planctomycetota; class Phycisphaerae; order UBA1845; family UBA1845; genus JADFOB01. Next base: position 4,557 of record JBMYUM010000191.1, read on the forward strand.
GTATTCCGCTTTACCTGACGATTGCCGTTCTTCCTGTGATTTTGACGGCCATTGGCATTGCCGACGAAATCCACATCTATGCTTATTTTCGCCAGTCGCTGGAAGTGGACGATGGAGCGTCCACGACGAATGTGATCCGTCGGACCATGGCGGCCATGACCAAGCCGGTCATGCAGACTTCGATCACCACAGCAGTCGGATTCTTGTCGTTCAGCCTTTCTCCGCTGGGACCGGTTCGCGCGTTCGGCTTGTTGACCGCCGTCGGTGTGCTGTTTTGCATGTGCTGGTCGCTCACTGTCGTTCCGGCGATGTTGTCGGTCATGCCGCGCAGATGGCACGCACGTATGTGGCGTATGCCGGGATCGGCGTCTTCAGCGTCAGTGGGTCGAATGGGGCCGGCGCTGGTTTGGCTGACGCGTGGATGTATCCGCGCGCGCGTTGTTGTACTTGTGACGACGTTTGCGTTGCTGGTGTTCGCGCCTGCAGCGGTGCGTCGAGTTTGTGTACAGGACAGTTGGATTAACGGCTTCGCGCCTCACAGTGAATTCTATCGCGCTACCACTGCGTTTAATGACCACTTTCTTGGTGTGCATACGCTGCTCCTGGTGTTGGAAACAGACTGTCATGAGCTGCGCGGTGATATCACGATCGAAGATACCGGAAGTCATGAACTCATGTTGCCTGGTGATTTGATCGACGATGAGTCCCAACTGGTCGGTCGGCAGTTGACCTTTCGAATACCGTTCCCGAAGGCTCGTCGCCTGCGTGACGGCCGCATGATGGAAGCGCAAGAACGGGTTACCTGGATCGAACGGGCGAAACGGCAGGACGGAAAGATCATCGTAACGCTTCCCAAACAGGTGGGATCGCCGACTGTAGCGATGCGCGTGCTCAATGCGAAAACACTGTCTTACCGCATCGCCGACCGGCAGTTTCTTCTCCCGGAGACGATCAGGGAGGTGGAGCATCTGACCACGTTCTTGCGTTCGATGGATCATCTATCGGTCGGCGGGGCACTGGGGCCTGCAGAGTATGTCAGGACCACCAATTTGATGAGCCGAGGACTCAAGCCCGACGCCCGCGTGATTCCAGACGAGTCGGAGCGCGTGCTTTGGCTGTGGGAGCAATATGGTCGCATCCGCGGCCTGGAGCGACGGGACCAGCTGATCAACGCCGACTATTCGACGGCAATCGTCAGCGTCTTTTTGAAGGATGCCAATTTTCAAGATACGGCGCAGCTGATGTCGGAGATCGACGCCTACGCGGCTCGCCATCTTGCACCACGTGGCATTCGTCACCGGTATGCTGGTGATGTTGCGGTCAGTCAGACACTCATCGATGCCATCGTGACAACGCAGATCCAGTCTTTACTGATCTCGCTGCTCGGCGTGACGCTGGTGGCATCGTTATTGGGGCGTTCGCTGTTGTTCGGCCTGTTGGCGGTTGCGCCTTGCGCACTGGCCGTGTTATTCAATTTCTCCCTGATGGGTATGACCGGTATCCCTCTGGGCGTTGCCACTTCGATGTTTGCCGGCATGACGCTTGGTATTGGTGTGGACTTTGCGGTTCATACGCTCACGCGATTCCGACGGGCGCGAGAAGAGGGGCATGGGGTTCAGGATGCGATCTTGGATGCGGTTCAAGCGACGGGGCCTGCGATTCTGGTTGATGCCATCGCCGTTGCCCTTGGATTCGGATTGCTCACATTTTCCCAGGTTCCGGCGAACGCGAGACTGGGGGCGCTGGTAGTCTTCAGCTTGATCGGATGTGTGTCCGTGACGCTGGTGCTCTTGCCGGTCTTGCTGTCCGTCCTTCGAGGCCGTATTCGATCGGCCGATCCATCGCATCTGGTCAATGCAGGGCCTTCCTGCGCATGACGTAGTTTGTGGTGCGCGAGTTGTAGTCTCTAGTTCTGATTCCGATTGCCGGCAGCTGTGAATAGCGTCTTGGGCTTGTCATCGCCCTGCACGATGTGATATGCCGTGTTGCACTGAAGCGTTGTCAGTGTTTGCGGATTCTTCTGCCCTGGCCAGCGGATCTCAACGCGTTCGATGGTCGCGGCGTTTCCGATCCCCAATTCCTGTTGAAGGCTTGAAGCCCCGAAACTCCCACCCGAGCTTACGTGTGCGTGGAAACGCTGTGCCTTTCCGTCCGGATTCCGGGTGAATATTGCGATGCGCGCACCGATGGCATCGCGGTTGCTCGTGGTTCCCTCCAACTTCAATGTGATCCAGGCGTTATCGTTTCCGGGATTGATGTAGAGCGCGTTGTATGCGATGTCACCGGCGTAGGCGCCGCCCATGACGGCATAGACATCCTGATCGCCGTCTTGATCAATATCGCCGAATGCGATGCCGTGTCCTTTCTGCAAATGGCCAAAACCACCGGAGAAGGTCACGTTCTGAAACGACCGTCCCTGGTCGTTTCGGTACATTCGGTTGGGGACGAGCGTATTGAGGCTGGGCTCGCCGGTCCCGATGTAGAAGTCGGGGAAGCCGTCGTTGTCGAGGTCGCCAAAGTTGGCTCCCATCGCAAGCATCATGTCACTCAGGCCGATATCCTCTGCTACGTTTGAAAACTGACCCTTTCCGTTGTTCTTGAAGAGAGCGGGCGAAAGTCCAGTCGGCCGGGCACCCAGATACCCGCCAGCGATTTGTGAAAGCGAGTCCGAGAGGAAGCCAGGGAAGGGGGCAACGAAAATGTCCAGATGGCCGTCGTTGTTGTAATCCCAGAACCAGGTAGGAAAACTCGGATTGTGGGACGCGACACCGGCACGGTTGCTTACCTCTTCGAACGTCCAATCAGCCTGTTTGCCCTTGTTGAGAAACAGAACGTTGGGCTGCATTAAATTGGATACGTAGAGGTCGAGAAGTCCGTCATTGTTGACGTCGCCCCATACGGCCGCCTTGGAAAATGCCAGCAGGTTGACACCCGCGTTGGCAGCGATGTCAGTAAACGTGCCATCCATGTTGTTGCGATAAAGCTGGCAGGGGTTGCGCGAGCCCGTTGACGATTCATTGGCAACGAAGAGATCGATCCACCCATCGAGATTGAAGTCTCCCCATGAAGCGGAATGGGTAGGATGCAACGCAAACAGCCCGGCCTCCCGGGTTACATCGGAGAATGTGCCGTCTCCGTTATTGCGAAGAAGGGAGTTGGGATGTCGACCGTTTTCACGCAGCCACGCGCCGCGGCAAACAAAAATGTCCAGGAATCCATCTCGATCATAGTCAGCTTGGAAGAGGTTGATGCCGCCGACCAA
>JBMYUM010000192.1:0-7808 GCA_049605375.1 Phycisphaerae bacterium
CCAACCCCTCCAATAACTTACGCTGCGGCGGTGAAACGCGTGCCGTACAGCTTTGCACCGGCGACAAGCATCAGTGCGAGAACAACCAGACCCCAGGTCGAAACCGTCGGGACAGTCGTGCAAGCATTTTCGGTGCACGTGGTGTCTTCGCCCAGGAAGATGCCGCCTTCTGCTTCGCAGGCACCTTCGAATTCACCGTCTTCGCACTCACCGGTCGGCAGGCAGCAAGCGCCCGGGTGAGCGCAGCCAAGCAGCATCGTGACGTTTTCTGACGGATCAACTTCACCGCCCGGTGCTGACAGGTTGAACGTCGCGCTGAAAACACCTTCCTCATCAAAGGCCGGGTGCGTTTCATCGATGAGCCAGGTTGGGTGCGTATCGAACGGAACGGCACCCAGCGAGAATGAGTCGCCAGGCGAGGTCAGTTCGGTACCGAAACCCGGCGAAAAGATACGCAGGCCCGGATCGAGCGATACAAGCGTGAATACGATTTCTACGCCCGCGGGAATGGCGAACAGACCTTCTTCCGGCTCATCTTCCTCGATGGCGAAGAATCCCGGGTCGTCAAGTGAACAACCGAACAACAGCGGGCCGTTGACCGGCGGCAATTCTGCGGCTACGTCAGCGTCGAATTCAAGTTCAATGGCATTGGCGGCATTCACGCCAACTTCCACGTCACCACCGTGGCCGTGTTCATGATCATGATCATGATCGCCGGCCATCACCGTGGCCGCCATCATGAACACACAGATAGTCGAAAGCTTTGCAAGCATCTTCCTTCTCCTAACTCTTGTGCTATGCCTCAGGCCTTTCACGGCCTGAGTGCGTTTTCTGTTGGACTTGTGCGGCGAGCCCGATTTCAGCCTCGCCACGTTACGCTTTATCGTCAGTTCAACGGAGTGCGATTCTCTCACGTCCGACGCTCTCTATTCGCGTTATGCGATCGAACGTAGCATTCGACGTGAGCCTGGGGTCGCGCCGCTGGAACGTTTGTTGTTAGTGTGAGAATCGACGTCGGCTTCGTAATTTCAATATGGATGTGTCACAGCATAGTGCTGTGAACGCACGAACTTCGCGCGTTCTCAATCCAAAAGGTACGATTGCCGGGTTGTGTTAGACGATGCTGGGGGGGGCCCTGGCAGGACCGGAGGCATCCACAAGACTGGAAACCAACTGGCTCTCAGTTGGAAGGTTGGTCAATTCAACGGACTCGATGAAACAAGGCGGTTCATCGAGGTCAATCGTCAGAGCATTCGTTCCCGTTGCAATCAACGAGCAGATCGAGCAATCGCCGTCGTGATGGTGAGGATCGCCCGGTTTCTGTTCCGACTCATCGTGATGATCGTGATCATGATGATGGTGGTGGGAACAACCGCCGGATGAAGAAACGTCTAGAACATGGCCGCTCGACTGAGACGGGACCGCCGACATTTGATGCAATGCACCCGCCAGTCCTCCCGTAACGGAAAGAACTGCAAAGGCAGTGAAACATGCAACAAAATGACGGACTGACGACATAGATGTTCCAGAATCCCCAAAGGAGGTGTTTTTCGCTGTGAAATGCCCCCCGTTGTACTTCCAATAACCTAGCAATCTGGCCATCCAGCGTCAAGATTGAAACGGCCGTAGGAACAGGGTTTTCACCGTCGCTAAACGTTGTTTCGAAAGCGAGATATGATAGTTTTGAACGATATGGCGTGACGTCATTGGCTGGCCTTACGATGGAGCTTTAACCCATGCAGCCCGAGTGGCTTGAACAACTGAATTCAGCCCAACGTGACGCTGTGACGCATGGCGAAGGACCGCTCCTCGTGATCGCCGGAGCCGGAACGGGTAAAACGCGTACACTGGCCTCCAGAGTGGCCTACCTGCTCCACCAGGGCGTATCGCCCGACAAGATCCTGCTGCTGGCCTTCACCCGCCGAGCCGCGGCACAGATGATCTCCCAGATCCGTGACATCCTCGAATCGTCCGACGCGACGACAGTCTGGCATGGCACGTTCCACGCGGTTGCCAATCGCCTCCTTCGCATCTACGGCAACGCCGTCGGCCTCGGAGAAGGCTTCACCGTGATGGATCAGGGCGATGCGGCCGACCTGCTGGGCATCATCCGCGGAGAACTCGGGTATGCCAAAACCAGCAAGCGGTTTCCGCAAAAAGTCACGCTCTGCAAAATGTACTCGCACACCATCAACGCTCAGACGCCGCTCACCGATGTGATGAAGAAGCACTTCCCCTGGTGCATGGATGAACAAGAAGCGATCAGCCAGATCTTCAAGGCCTACGTACAGCGGAAGCGGGAGAACAACGTCATGGACTATGACGATCTGCTCCTCTTCTGGAGGTTGCTGGTCCATGACTCACCGGTCGCCGATCTGATCGCCGATCGATTCGATCACGTCCTGGTGGACGAGTACCAGGACACCAACCTGCTGCAGAGCGATATCATCAGCGGTATGCGCGCCCGCAAGCGAAATCTGGTCGCCGTCGGTGACGACGCACAGGCCATCTATTCCTTCCGGGCCGCGACGATTCGCAATATCCTCGATTTCCCCACGATCTTTGATGGTGCCAGGGTCGTGACACTGGAGAAAAACTACCGTTCGACGCAGACGATCCTGGCGGCCAGTAACGCCGTGATGGAGCAGGCGAAGGAACGGTACACCAAGAATCTCTTTTCCGATAAGGCGTCAAACCAGAAACCGATTCTACACACCTGTCGTGACGACGAAGAGCAGACCACGGCGATCTGCACCCGTGTACTCGAACAGTACGAAAGTGGAGTCGCTCTCAAGAACCAGGCTGTGCTCTTCCGCTCGTCCCATCACAGCGCGCGACTCGAAGTTGAATTGAAGCGGCGCAATATCCCGTTCCATAAGTTTGGCGGGTTGAAGTTTGTCGAAGCGGCACATATCAAGGACACGCTGGCCTATCTGCGCGTGCTGGAAAATCCAAGCGACCGCCTCAGCTGGTATCGCGTGTTAGGGTTGATTCCAGGCGTGGGATTGAAGACCGCGCAGCGCATGATCACACACCTGCTGCAACAGACCGGCGACAACCAAACGATCGACGCTGGTGCCGTGACACACAGCGTCTTTTCCAGGCTGAAGCAGCACCCGCCCAAAGCACCGGTGCAGGGAAAAGAATTCTTCGATGGGCTGGTGACGCTGATGAGTGCTTGCAACGGGCTCGACAAGAACGGGAGTGCGGCCGCCGAGGCCGATGATCAGGGAAGCCTTCCTGATTTGCCGACCCAGGTGGAACTAGTGCGGCGATACTACGAACCACTGTGCGATACCAATTATGAGAACGCCAAGATGAGAATTCGCGATCTCGAACAATTGGCGAATATCGCAGCCGGCTACCGCTCCCGCGAAAAGTTCATCACGGATCTGACCCTTGATCCGCCCGTTTCAACGTCTGATCTTGCCGGTCCGCCCATGCTGGATGATGACTACCTCACCCTCAGCACGATCCACTCCGCCAAGGGGTGCGAATGGCATTCGGTCCACGTCATTCATGCCTCGGACGGCCACATTCCGTCCGATATGGCGACGTCTGATCAGGATGGCATTGACGAGGAACGCCGCCTCTTCTACGTGGCGCTCACGCGAGCCAAGGAATGGCTCTACGTCTATTTCCCATTGCGGTACTATCACTCCGGAAACCCGAGGAGCGATAAACACAGCTATGCGCAACTGACGAGGTTCGTTGACGACAACGTGAAACCACTGTTTGAGAAGCGATTTTCTGAACGCGATGAAATTCTCGATGTCTCCTCAGCGGACGCCAAGGAGACCGTCAACAAATGGCTGGATTCGTTATTCGATCATTGAATGGCGGTTCGCCGCATCCGCAGGAATCACGGGGACTATAAATAAGCAATGAACCATGACGAGCTGATGAACCAGGCGGCCTCTTCGACAACCGGCCAGGCAAGCAGTGGGCCGACGTCTCTGGCGTCCGTACTCGGCGATGAGTACGCGCGCGATGCATCGGATATTCACCTCGCGCCCGGCTACCCAGTGACTGTACGCGTGCATGGCAAACTTTTTGGCATCAACAACAAGCCCCTGACCGAGGAGGCCACGGAACAGCTGATCACAGAACTTGTTCCGCCGACGCTTCACGATCGCCTGCACAGCAGCAAGAATGTAGACTGCTCGCTCAAGTTTGACGTGAACGGCAGCCTTCAGCGATTCCGCGCCAACGTCTATGTCGCGCAGGGAACACTCTGCGCATGCCTGCGACGAATACCGGAAGATATTCCCACCTTTCAATGGATGGGGTTCCCTGCACCACTGGCCGATCGCCTAATCGGTCTCAAGAACGGCCTTGTCCTCGTGACCGGGGTGACGGGGTCCGGCAAATCGACAACACTCGCAGCGCTCATCAACAGGATCAATGAACAGGGTGGGCGCCGCATCATTACCGTCGAGGAACCGATCGAGTACGTTCACAAGCCGCGCTTGACCGGCATGATCACGCAACGTGAAGTCGGGAAAGACGTGGATTCATTCTACGACGGGTTGAAGTACGGATTGCGGCAGGATCCGGATGTCATCCTCGTCGGTGAGATTCGTGATCGTGAGACGGCGCGGATGACCCTCAGCGCCGCCGAGACCGGTCACTTGATTTTTGCCACCATGCACACGCAGGATGCGAAGGGGGCGATCACACGTTTCGTGGATCTGTTCCCGCACGACGTTCACAATGACGTACGCACACAGCTTGCGTTGAGCTTGCGGTCCGTCGTGAATCAGCATCTGATTCCATCGATCGATCCGCTGGGCAAGCGAGCGCTCGCGGTCGAAATTCTCCACGCCAACCAGCCCGTTCGCACTGCGATTCGTGCAGGGAAAATCGATTCTCTGGAATCCGCGATTCAAACCGGAAAACGCGATGGCATGGTGACACTCGACGAAGATCTCACACGCCTCTGCTTCGAGCAGAAGATCAACATGGAGACGGCACGCCAATTCGCCAAAGACCCACAGCAGATTGGACGCTGATCAATTGGTATAAACAAGAGAGGCGACGCACGCCGGTTTGCATGCCTGCGATTACGTTCTGAATAGGCAACGAAGCTTCGTTCTGAATGAGTATGGAAGCTTCGTTCTGAATGAGTATGGAAGCGGATGCCGTTCGGGGTCCGTGCTCAGTCCGAAGGGCTGAGCATGTCCCATTGAGCAACGATGATCATATTGGATCCTACGTAATGACAACGGGGACAGGAAATTTGTCTGTGAGTTCGCGGTGAAGCAACCCGTTACAGGTCCTCTTCCACCTCGGCACGACGGGATACCTTGATGGCGTAATTCTGATTGTGACGTCCAAGCATGCCGGCGAATTGGTTCTCACCTTCTACCTGCAAGACCATTTCCTGGCCGACGCCTTTGGTCGTCTGAACGATGTCGCCGACCCCGAGAGACATCAGCTCCTCCACCGTGATGGTCGTTTCGCCCAGAAACGCACGAACTTCAACCGTTGTGGCTGACAACTCGCGCGCGAGAACATCCGATTGATCTTCCGGTTTCTGCTGGCGTTGGTAAGCCAGCCAGCCCTGCGTCACGAGTTTGCTCATGACCGGTTCAATCACTTTGAACGGCAGGCAGAGACTCATGGTACCGGCCCGGTTACCGATCTTGATCTCGAACCCGATGACGACAACGATCTCGTTCGGTGCAACAATCTGCACAAGGTGCGGATTGCTCTCAACTTCCACAATCTTGAACTCGACATCGACGAGATCGGACCACGCTTCAATGAGCGTTGTCAACGCACGACTCGTGATCTTGCCTACCAATCGCTGTTCGATCATGGTGAGCGGCCGTTGCGGAATAAATAACTCGGAGTTGGTCCCACCCAGCAGACGGTCAATGATCGGGTAGATAATGAGCGGGCTGATTTCGAGGCAGAGCTGCCCCTCCAGTGGTTCCGCTGTCAGAAGGTTGAAGTTCGTGGGATTCGGCAGTGAGTAGATAAACTCGCTGTAGGTCAACTGCTCGGCGGTGGCAACACGCACTTCAACGATGGTCCGCAGAAATCCGGAAAGCGACGCCCCGAGGTTTCGCGCGAATCCGTCATGGATACCCTCGATCGCACGCATCTGTTCTTTGCTGACGCGCTCCGGCCGCTTGAAGTCGTACGTGTGTACGTCCTTGTGGGAAATGACCTGCCGAGTCTTGACCTCGGCCGCCGCCTCCACACCGCCTTCATCCGCCGCCGCGAGAAGGGCATCTACTTCATTTTGGTCAAGAACATCAGCCACGAAGATCGATCCTGGCAACCGGCTTCACAGGTCTGCGAAAGCGAAACGGTGGCAATCGCTCTTGTTTATCGGGACGTGGGCGTTTCAAACTTGAAGGCTGATCTCGTGCCAAAAATTGAAAATCGCCGTTGGCAGTGTTGTGATCCGCGATTAAGCAGTCTGCAGCATCTTTTCGAAAACATCGAAGAACGTCGGAAATGTCTTGGAACAACACCCCGGGTCAAGGATGGTGACGTCGTTTCCGCGCAAGCCGGCCAACGCGAAGCTCATGGCCATGCGATGATCGTCGTATGTTTCGATCACCGCAGATTGCCAATGGTCGGGCGGCGTGATGCGAATCGATTCATCGTCAGTCGAAACCGAAGCACCAAGCTTGCTCAATTCATTTTCCAGAGCCTGAAGCCTGTCGGTCTCCTTCACCCGAAGGCTCGACAAGCCACGCATGACGGTCTCGCCGACGGCGAACAGCGAAACTACCGCCAGCGTTTGGGCTGTATCAGGCATGTCCGTCAGATCGATATCAACCGCGCAAAGGGGGGCAGCCTGATCTCGTTCCACCGTCACACCATCGTCGTCGAATTGGACCCGGCAACCCATGGAGCCGAGCACATCGGCAAATCGGACATCGCCCTGCATGCTGGCACGGGTAAGGCCGGGAACGGTCACGCGTCCACCGGCGATGGCAGCTGCTGCAAGAAAATAGGTTGCGTTTGATGCGTCCGGCTCGACGTTGAACGAAGTGCCGACGTAACGTTGTGGCGGAATGATGAACCGCGCATCGTCGCCGTACTGAGCAAGCCCGGTGACACCGAATTGCTCCATCACGGAAATCGTCATGTCGATGTACGGGCGACTGATCAGCTTCCCGACAACTTGAATCATCATGTCGGAATCGGCCAACGGGGAGGCCATGAGCAGGGCGCTGACCATCTGGCTGGACGGTGGGTTGCGAAATCCTACGTGTCCGCCTGCGATCCGGTTTGCATGAAGGACGACCGGCGGAAATCCGGTTGCCTCGCCATATTCCACGCGCGATCCGAGTGATGCCAGGACGTCCATGAGGTCGCCGATCGGACGTTCGCGCATCCGAGGTTTTCCGTCCAACTCGAATCGGCCGACGCCGGTCGCCAGCATCGCCGCAAGAAAGCGAATCGACGTTCCGGAATTTCCGCAGAACAGATTGCCTTCACTTTCTGGAAAGGCGCCGTCGCCTCCCCGAATGGTGAGGCGACAGGATGCGGGGGAGGCTTCAATCGGTACCCCCAATTGCTCCAGGGCATGCAGCATGATTTCCGTATCTTCGGCAAAGAGGGCGTTGCTCAGAACGGATTCACCGTCAGCGAGGGCTGCAATAATGAGTGCCCGATTGGTCAGGCTCTTTGACCCGGGAAGCGATAGGCTGGCGTCGAGCGGACCCGATGGGGCCTTGCATACGTATGTTTCCATTGAATTGCCTGCCGATCGAGACTGATGAGGAATTACCTTGGTTATGAAACTCGTTACCGCTGCCGGACGGAAGCGTGCCCTGATTTGCCGA
>JBMYUM010000193.1:0-7800 GCA_049605375.1 Phycisphaerae bacterium
GACGCCCAGCGTCCGAAGAATATTTCGATAAGCGGAAAACGAGAGCGGGAGGCCGGCAAGGTTAATTTTCATTGACGCGAGAACGCCATCGGGACGGATGCCATCGCGCAGCCCATGGAGTGGGGCGCCTCTCCGCATCGGGAGTGCCACTAATCTGGCACCGTCCGGTGTTTCCGGGTTCGCAAATCGGCCCGAGAATGCACCCCAGACGAGGGTCTGGCTCTTGTCGTCATACAGGTGGGAACCCAGGACGCCTGGTATGACGATAACCGGGTTGCGGAGCAAGTCGGACGCTTGTGCTGCTCTGTCGTAAAGCAGACCTAGATCGGCTTGCTTTGCCGGCAACCGGCAGCCGGTGGCAGTTGACAAAGACAATGCCAGAAGAAGCAGGGCTGGGGCGAGTCGCAGGCTATGGCGGGCAAGCGGGACAGAGACGAACGTGGCGTCATGCCCGAAAGAAGGGGCGGCATGAACATCCGTTGTGTGTAAACTGACCAGACTCATGCGATCTACCCGCCCATGATCAACCTCTGTCGCCGATAGCCTCGCGTATCTTCGATTACCGACGTGCCGTGTGCCCGTACTGGATCGACATGACACCAGCGGTTGATTAACCGTAGTAGAAGTCTTCGCGGATGACTTTGCCATCTTTCCAGGTCTGCATGGCAACCTGTTTCTGGACGACCCGATCTCCACCGTTCGGCGTGAAATCAAAAGTCCACTCAACGGCCGCATGATCACCTTCCACGGTCACGCGATTCACTGTTGCGCCGTGAAATTCAACACCGTTCACAAATCCTTCTTCGTAGGTTCGGTTGACGGCTTTGCCTACGCGATCCTCTTTTCCATTCTCACTCATGATGACGTCGTCAGCGTAGAATTCGTCAAACGTCTCGAGGATCTTTCCAGCCAGGATACCGTCAATGACTTGTTGAACCATGGGGCGAATACTCATTCGAATCTCCTTGGGCGATGGAAAGTTGTTACTTGCGGAACCGTCTACCGTCGATGTTCATTCTTTCCGGATGCGGCTCGGCGTCAACAGGACGTGCTGTGAACTATGCTCACGTTTGAGGCGATTCAATGTGATTCGTGCCGCGCGACGCTTTCATGTTCTGGCAGAAGCCTGAGCAGGCGACCCGTACCAGCATGTTGATTCAACTTTCGGGAGTCGATTCGTTGGTTTCGAACGATAAGGCAAATAAGACGAGTGAATCGCCATCCGAGTCAATTGCGCCGTCCTCTTCGAATCCTAACGAATGCAGTAACGCGTGCGATGCTACGTTGTCGGGCGTTGCGATCGCCAATAGTCGTTGCAACATTAGTTGGTGACGCGCGAAGTGAAGGATTGCATGAGATGCTTCGCGCGTATATCCCCGTCTTTCATACGCGGGTAGTATGGCGAAGCCGAGGTCGATGTCGGCTAGCGTCGGCCGTTTGATCAATCCGCAGATTCCGATGGCGCGCGTATTTTCCGGGGACCGGGGCTGGTCGTTTGTTTTTTCATCCGGCAGGCCAACGCGGTAGAGACCGAAGCCGTTGTCGGTATAACTCCTGATCGGTCCGTTGTGCAAATATTGAATGGCATCCTGCTCATTTGCGATACGCTTGTCGCCAATGAAGCGGAGCCAGCCAGGTGTGTTGACGAGCTCAACGATGAAGCCGGCGTCTTTTTCGCTGAGGTTCGAGATCAGCAATCGGTCGGTGGCTATTCGCATATCGAGTCGCATATCGAGATCAGTCGATGTTCCGTTCTACGGGCAGGGCGACGCGCATCCCAGCGTTTCAAATGACGCCCCTTGGAACGCCAGAATACCCTGTTGAATGTCCGCAAAGTTGATGATCCCGTTTGGAATGCACGGTTCTAAATCGGTCGCCGGATCAAATGACCCCTGGAAGGCGAGCACGATCAGTTGGACGTCTGCAAAATTGGCGGCGCCGTTGTTGTCGACGTCGCCCCAGGAGCCGAGATCGACATCGGTTCGAATCAGCTCGGACGAGGAAGTACTCTCAACGGTGACGGTGTAGCGGCTCCCGGGAATGAAGGATTGATCTTTGATGAATACAGTCGCCCATGCCGCAGCCGCCTGGTAAACGGGGAGGGCGGTCAGTGTTCCGTTCGTGTCTACGTAAAGATCGAGGCAAGGAAATTCGTCCGAGGAGATTCGGATCGCAACGTCTTCACTGACAATCGTCTGCGGTGTGATCTGTAAATAGCGGCTGCCTGCGTTCGTTGCGAAAAGCGTCTGTACTTCATAGGCACCGATGTCGACGGATTGGCCGATGGGGGTGCCGGGCAAGAGTGCCACTTGCCGGGCGTTTCCGTTGACGTCAAGAGGAAGCGGTTCATCAACATCACCATCGTCGTCAGCGTCTATAGTGTCGGCAGGGATTGTGCTGTCGTTACCGGCATCGACACAAGGCGATACATCCACGTTGGATATGGCAGACAGTCGGTAGTCGTCGTCGGCCGTGCCGGCAAGATCGTCCGGGCCGTCAGCGTCAACGAACTGCGGGGCCGTGTTGATGTTCCCGCCGGTCAGATTGTTGAGGAACTGGACGCATGAGTTCTCGATGACGAGCGGCGCATCGTTAATGTAGATCTGCTCATCGAGGCTTGAGTCGCTATCACCTTGGTTATTCCAGATGACGGAGTTTTCTAATGTGAGTGGATTCCTGCTTTGCAGCCACAATCCCGCACCGACATCATTGATTAGGCTGGAATTGCGTGCGATCGTGCTGTTCACGATCTTTAATGTGCTAAGGTCTCCAACGGAAGCGATCCCTCCACCTCGCCATGCCGGTCCGTTGTCGCTGATGAGCGAATTGGTAATCGTCAGATTCGCTTCAAACGCGGCAATGGCGCCGCCGTAGACGGACCCGCTCGTGTTACGATTCCCGATGAACCGGCATCGATCTATAGTGACGTTGGATTCTTGTAAAACCAGCATCGCTACCCCAAGCGTGCCGGCCGTCGAATCGAAGAACTTATTGCCGATGAAGTCGCAGTCCTGAAATACCGACTGACCAGTAACTGTTACCGTTGCGTCCCCGAATTGATAAATGTGAGATTGATTGTCCGTGAAAACGCACCGTTCAACAGTGCAGTCTCCAAGATTGGCCGCAGCCCTGCCTCCGCCGACTCGCTCCGCATGATAGTTACGCCTCAATTCGACATCACGAATGGTTGAACCAAATGCTTGCAAGCCGCTTTGGGAAGTATTGCGTCTCCCGCAGGCTTTTTCGATGATCAGTCCTTCGATAACCGTGCCGCTGCCCGCTGACAGAATATTGTTTGCATTGTTGCAAACACCGTTGAGTTCGACTTTGCAGAAATCGGCCGCACCCCCCGCGCAAAACGGCGTCCATGTTCCGTCAGGTTCGCAGCAAGTGGAACCTCCGGCACATATCTGTTCCTGGCACGCTTTTTCGAAACAACCTGATTCGTCGTGTGAAAGGCAACATTCATAGCCGTCGACCAAGTCATCATCCTGTTGAATGTCGCCGCTTAGAATGGTAGGGAAGAGATCAAAGTCGCGATCATCGGGATCCGGTTGACTGCAGCCAGCATAGCCACCAGCGAGCATCAGGTTTTCGCTCAGTTCAAATGTTGAAGTCGAATCATCGGGTGTCTGCGATAGGCCGTCATCGGGGTAATACGTTCCTTGTGCAACGCGAATCTCGGTCACACCGCTGTCGACTTGACTGGCAGCTTCCAACGCATCCTGCAAGTGTACGTACGCAGTGCACCAGGACGATCCATCCTCCACCGGACCGGTTGCTGAAGCATCGACGAATATGATCTGCGCGACCGAGATTGGTGAAAGCACGAGGGAAAGTGAGATCACCACGAATCTGAATGACAATCCTGGATTGAAATGCATGAACTGTTCCTTCCTTTCGTAATTCAATACCCGCATGGGATCGTACCATGGAAGGAGGTCCCGCTAGAATCGAATTCTCAACGACGAACTTCGCCATTCCGTAGCTGGTTACACTGGGTTGAGCGGGAGGTGTTAGTTTAGGATGGTCATCTGGCGGGACGCGTTGATTGGGATGGACTTCACGTCGCGGGGAAAACTCTTTTTGGCTGGACGACCGGAATACGTGGGGTGGCCGATACTTGGATCAATCGAGTGTGAGTGCTCCGGTTGGGTTGATCTTGTATAAGGATATTGAACGGGCATTATCCGTGTTTTCTGCTTTTTGATGATGATGTTATCGGTCTATTACGTCCATGCATTCCCTCGTCTTTGCACCTTAATGGGGGATCGATTACACTATGAAACAGTTGCAGTAACTGAATGGAACGGCAGCTTGAAAGCGCCGAAGCTCGATGATGCCGTTGCTCAGAAGCGACGCATTCGTGAGGTCTTATGACGTCTGTCCGACAAATCGCAAAACACGCCGGTGTTTCCATCAGCACCGTTTCCCGCGCACTGAACAACGATCCCGGTGTTCGAGAAGCTACGCAGCAGAAAGTTCTGGAGACCGCGAATCGTCTTGGATTCGTGTCCGCGGTCGGTCGGCGCGTCACGACTAACATCGCACTTGTCTATTTCGACAAAGAGACGGCCAGTTGTCCCTTTGATCAGGCGCTGCAACGAGGCATTCTGCGTGGTCTTGATGAGGCACGCTTCGACCTGCTGATTCTTGATGTTCATCGCGACAAAGCGGGCGATGAATCATTTACGCAGTTTTTCCTGCGCAAGGGCGTCCGCGGGGTGCTGGTGCGGGCGACGCAATCCGACCGGCATATCTGCAAGGCGATCGCTGACGAGGGTTTTCCTGCTGTTGTTCTTTGTGAACGATTTGAGACTGGTAACGCGAACTTCATCGGTTGTGATTCGCGCGAGGAAAGTGCCCGTGCGGTCGAGTACCTGATCGCGCTTGGGCACAGGCGCATTGCCTTCGGAATGCACAGCGTACAGGACAACGACCACCTGGATCGACTCCAGGCGTATCAACAGGCGATGACTAAGCATGGTCTGCCTGTCGACGATCGTCTGGTGCTGCGGCTTAACGCGAACTTCGCTGGTGGGGCGACGGCCATGAAGATGATGCGCAGCTTGCCGGATCCACCGTCTGCCATCTTTTTTGCCGACCCTTTGCTGGCACTTGGAGCCATTAATGCGGCGCACGAACTGCAAATAAAGGTGCCGAATGACATCGCGATCGTCGGATTTGACGACGCTGACTTGCGGCATACCTGTTTCCCATCGATTACGGCTGTTTGCCAGGACACAGTCCGGTTGGGGTACGAGGCCGCGATGGGGCTGACGCGTTTGATTCAGCGCGACGTTGAGGGGCCTGTGCAGGTAACGCTTCCTACTTATTTCGAGGTTAATCAGTCGAGCGGTCCGCCGCCGGAGATGAGTATATGAGTCTTATTGGGCGAGACTTGAGAAAGAATGTTCAGCGGCCTGTTGATGGCTCTGGCGGTAGCAACGAACACAACAATGTTCGCTATGCCATTGAGGACGATGGGGCGTTTCGAATTGATGCCTATGACGAAGCGCCGGCGTTTTCCAGTTTTCTACCTGGAATCGCGGGTGTTGAAGGCGTGCCACTCTGGTGTATGTACGTAAACCGAGCCCAGGCCGTCGTTTCCTTCGGTATTGAGAGCAAAGACCATTCGATCGCCGAGTTCCTGCCGACACCGTGGGCCTATCAGCTCGTTGGCGTTCAGGGATTTCGAACGTTCTGTATCATCGACGGAGACTATTACGAGCCGTTCCAGTCTCATCAGCTGGTGAGTCGTGAGAACCTCTCGCGCTCCATGTGGGTTTCGCCTGATCGTATCAATCTGTGTGAGACGGGTCATGAATCGGGATTGACGTTTTCGGTCGAGTATTTCTCTCCGGTCAATCAACCGCTGGGTTCTCTCGTTCGTCGGGTGACGATTACCAATACGTCGGCCGCATCTCGTTCGGTTTCCATGCTAGACGGTCTGCCTGTGCTCGTGCCATCGGGCATTTCCGATGTTGGTGCGAAGACGTTGAGACGAATTCACGAGGCCTATGCAACGGTGTCCCTTGCCGGTCCGGGCGTTACGTACTACCGCACGCGCGTGGAGACGCACGATGAGGCGGAAGTCGTTCCCGTAGAGCACGGCAACTTTTATGCTGCCTGGGTTACTGCCGGCAATTCGCTGCGCGCCATTGAGCCGGTTGTCGATCCGGATGCCGTGTTCGGCTCGGGGCACGACCTGATTTCGCCACGGTTGTTCGCCAAGAATGGGCGGATCGATCGGTCGGCTCAGACCTGGGAGAACAGACTTCCCTGTGCGCTTGTGCCGCATGAAGATGAATTGGGGCCAGGTGAGTCTGTCACCATGTTGGCACTCATTGGCCACGCGCCCAACAAGAGCTTACTGACGGATTGGCTGCAGTGTTTCCAGGATCCCTCAGATTTTGATTCGGCTTCTGCCGATAGCGCTCGTCTTGTTTCATCCGTAACGGCGCCGGCATGGACGGCCTCCAGCTCACCTGAGCTTGATGCCTATTCGAGGCAGAATATTCTCGATAACGTCCTCCGTGGCGGCGTTCCATTGATGTTGCCTTCAGCCGACGGTCCGACGCCTCTTCATCTGTACTCGCGACGTCACGGCGATTTGGAACGAGATTATAACTTCTTTGTGCTGCCTCCATTTCCGCTCTCAAGCGGAGCCGGCAACTACCGTGACATTTGCCAGAACAGGCGATCTGATGTTTGGTTCGATGCGGCCGTTGCTGATTCGGCGATCCGCATGTTTGTCGAGCTGCTGCAGCCGGATGGCTTTAATCCGCTTGGCGTCGAAGGATACAAGTGGGTTCTCCCGCAGGATGTTGATGCTGCTGCACATTGTCCTCCTTCAGACGAGGCCGCATGTGCCGCGTTCCGTGAG
This sequence comes from Phycisphaerae bacterium, assembly GCA_049605375.1. Lineage (GTDB taxonomy): Bacteria > Planctomycetota > Phycisphaerae > UBA1845 > UBA1845 > JADFOB01. Next base: position 6,887 of record JBMYUM010000193.1, read on the forward strand.
ATTGTGGAGCGACCATTCCATCCGGGAGAGCTGCTGAACTGGAGTCGCTTGCACGATGCCGACGTAAAGGAACCGATGGTGTGGCTTTCTTCGGTGCTCGAAAACTGTAATCGTGTTCTCGTGGCGGGTGGGCATGAGGGCGGTTATTGGGTCGATCACTGGACCTACATTGTCGATCTTCTTGAGTCGTATGCCGCGATCTATCCTGATCGCGTGAACAACATGCTGACACGTGATGCGGAACTTTCCTGGTTTGACGGCGGTGCTCGGGTCAATCCGCGCAGGGAGAAGTATGTCGCGCGCTCGCAGGGGCCACGTCAGCTACATGCAGTGGTTGATCGACCTGTGAATGAGACGCTCCTTCCGCCGGCCACAGTCCTTGGCAAGCTTTGCGCGCTTGTAGCGGTGAAAGCGGTATCGTTCGATTTCGAATGTCGCGGACTTGAGATGGAAGCCGGTCGACCGGGTTGGAATGACTCTCTGAATGGTCTTCCCGGCTTGTTCGGTTCGTCCTCGTGTGAGGCTGCCGAACTGGCCCGTTTGGCGGAATGGCTGCAGCAGAATTTGCCCAGTAACGCCGCGACAGTTCTTCCGGTTGAAGTTGCAGAGTTGATTGACGCCGTTGTTGAAGATCTCGAAGTGGCCGCTTATTCCTGGGATCGAGCGGCATCGATTCGTGAATCGTTCTGTGAACGTGTGTATGACAATCCTGCAGGGACGACGCGCGACGTGTCCCGTGATCAGCTGGAGCGTTTGCTCAGTGGTGCGGCGAAGCGTGCTCGCGAGGCCGTTTCGCGTTCGATTGATCCCGATACCGGATTGTGCCATACCTATTTCATTGGTGAAGCGGTGCAAGAAGAGGATGGCAAGCCCTCCACGGAGTCGGGTGAGACAGTGTCTCCAGACGTACGTGC
>JBMYUM010000194.1:0-2326 GCA_049605375.1 Phycisphaerae bacterium
GGGTTATGAGGGCTCATGCCAGATCATGAGGCTCAACGTATTCTTGTCCATTCATCGTAGGCAGTCGCGTTTGCACTACCCCTGTCAGCGTGCGCTTTCGGTGACGGGTGTCACCCATGTGTCACGCAGTGCGTCAACGATGCGTTCCAATCGCATCATGCGCGATCCCTTGATCCAGATCACCGCGCCCGGGGGCACCATTGAAACGACGGCATCGATCAGTGATTCGATGTCATCGTAAGCTCCACCCACTGGGCAAGTTGATTCGGGTCTGTCCGCATACGACTGCCATGCCTTTGTCATCGCGTCCCCGGTGACGAAGATGTGGTCGAGCGAAGCGGTTGCGGCCGCTTGAATGAGATCGCAGTGTTTTGCATGTGATGCGTCGCCCAACTCCAGCATATCGCCCAGAATCAAGCAGCGATGTGTAGACGGAAGGGCAGCGAGTGATGTGACCGCACCTTGCATGCTGGTTGGGTTCGCATTGTAGGCGTCGTTGATGACGGTACGGTCGCCTGTTCGTTCGACCGCGCACCGACCATCCACGGCCTGAAACCTGCGCAGCCTTTCCAGAGAGTCCTCCGGTGTGATCCCGAATGAAGTCGCACACGCGGTGGCGATCATGGCGTTAAGTGCCTGGTGACGTCCCGGAAGACAAATGTGGCCAGGCACCTCCTTGGGGGAGAAACCATGCACCGCAAACGACCAGCCGTCGTCGGACCAGCGCTCCGAAGCTACATATCGGTCGGCTGCCGCGGACGTTCCGAATGTCGTGAGTTGTTCACCGGTGAACTGCTTCAACGCTTCGTTGACACCCGGCGTATCGATGTTGACCCAGCCGACGCCATCGGGCTGAACATGACGCAGCAAACTGCACTTCTCCTGTATGACGCCGTTCAGACTTCCCAGTCCTTCCAGATGTGCTTCACCGATCGAGGTGATGACTGCAATGTCGGGAACCGCGATGGAGGCCAGATGGCTGATTTCACCCGGAGCGTTTGTACCAACCTCTACGATGACATACGCATCGGTCGGGTCGGCGGCCAGCAGTGTCATAGGGACGCCGATTTCGTTATTGAAACTGCGTGGTGCATACGTGCCCTGCATGCTCCGGGAAAGCACGTGCTGAAGCATCATCTTCGTCGTCGTCTTGCCGTTACTGCCGGTGATGGCAATGATACGGGGGCCGCTGGTGAGCTTAGCCTTGCGATACCAGCTCGCCAGTTCACCCAACGCCTTGATTGTTGACTCCACTTCGATGAACGCTACGCCCTGAGGCACGGCCGTCGCGTGTTCAATGACGCAGGCTACGGCTCCTCGTGATACCGCTTGCGCAACATGATCATGGCCATCGAAACGCTCGCCCTTGATGGCAATGAACAGATCGCCGGGCTCAATGCTACGAGAGTCAGTTGCCACTCGGCGTATGATTGGCGTGGTGTCTTTCTGTTCGCTGCCGGGCGTGGCACCCGCTGTTGCGTATCGCCGAAGGGTGTCGGGACCTAATGCCGAGACACATTCGAGTAAAGAGAGTGGATGCATGTTTACATGCCCTCCGGATTCGCAACGGTGTTGGACGAATGATCGTTGCCCTGATCGTTTATCTCTTCGTTCGTCGTCGGTGTGGAAAGCACATCGCGCCGGGAGGCCGTCGCGGATCGCAGGCCCGCATCCACTGAACCATCTATCAACTCGCATGCGACCGCAACATCGTCAAAGGCGAGAATTTCGTCTCCAACGATCTGATAGTCTTCATGACCCTTTCCTGCGATCAGGATCGCGTCGCCTGCCTGCGCGAAACGTATGGCTTCATCAATGGCCTCCCGCCGGTCGACGTTTCGGCTCCATGACACCGAGGAATCCGATGCAAAGCCCTCCATGATGTCATCGATAATCGCTTCTGGATCTTCTGAACGCGGGTTGTCACTCGTTACGATGATGTGGTCGGAATAGCGTGCAGCGGCGGCCGCCATTCTTGGCCTTTTTGTTTTGTCACGATCGCCACCGCAACCGAATACGCAAATGAGGCGGCCTCGGGTTAGTGGTTTGAGTGTCTGCAGGACGTTTTCCAGCGCGTCATCGGTGTGGGCATAGTCAACAAAGATGTCGAACAACTGTTGCCGGGCTTGTACGCGTTGCAGACGACCCGGAATACCCTGCACTTTGGAAAGGCCTTCGACCGCTTCATCGAGATCGATACCCATAGCGCGGGCAGCGGCAAGCGCCGCGAGACAGTTGTAGACGTTGTGCATCCCGGTCAGAGGAACCTGAATCAATCGCGACACGGTGTGACCACCGCGACCTGTTTCACGGATAGCAAATTTCG
>JBMYUM010000194.1:2336-7724 GCA_049605375.1 Phycisphaerae bacterium
CGCAAGTCGGACTCGACGCGGTCTGCAACGAGACGACTGCTGTAGCCGGAAAGCGTCCAGGAACGACCGGCGTCAGCGGTGTTCGCGCTGACACTGAATCCCATCACTCTTGCCGGGGTGACACCTCGCATATGCGCAGCTGACTCATCGTCGGCATTGAGGATGGCGAGCCTTCCAGGTTCGAGACCGGAAAAGAGCTTACCCTTCGCTTCGCGGTAGGCCTCCCATGAACCGTGGTAGTCAAGATGATCGCCACTGAGATTCGTGAAGATGCCCGTGTGAAATGCGAGCCCTTCTGTCCGCGATTGATCCAGGGCGTGCGAAGAGACTTCAAGCACCGCCACATCAGCGCCGTGCTGGGAAGCTTCACGAAGATGACGGCAGAGTTCAAGTGGCCCCGGCGTAGTCAGTGGTGCGTTCGCAACGCGCCCGTAGAGATCGTACTCAATCGTTCCAAACAGGGCCGGTCGGCGACCGGCGTGGCGAAGCACTTCACGCAGCAACCATGCGACGGTTGATTTTCCATTCGTCCCCGTGACGCCAATCAGTGGCATCGCAAATGGGCCATCTTTCTGTACACCATAGAATGCGGCCGCAAGCCTTGACAGTGCCGAAGCTGTGGCACTGACGCGGACAGTGGTCACATGACTGGGGACGCGTGTGGCTCTCTCCGTGACAACGACGGATGCACCTGCCTCGACGGCTGCGTCGATGTAGTCGTGACCGTCAACTTGCGTTCCGCCAACCGCAACAAAGCAGCTGCCGGGACCAGCTCGACGCGAATCTGCACAGACATCGGTGACAATATCCAGGCCGTTCTCGACCAGTCCCTTATTGAGACGTGTATGATTGCCGAAGGTGGCCGTGATCAGCGCGATCTCTCCCGTGGTTCCGCTTCCGGGACGACCGGCCGACTTTGCAAGCCCTGCCACCCGCGGTTGCTGGTCGGCGGATCGAACGGAGCCCCTGGTTTCTTCGGCGGAATCGAGAATACAGTCATAACCGGCTGCGGTCAGCAACGCAGTCAAGGTCATGGGGCGAGGATCTGGCTTCACTGATGGCTTCATTGAACCAGCACGTTCGGTCGAACGGTCTGTACAATCCATCTTCTCTTGCGCGAATTTCTCTTGCGCCATCTTCTCATGCGTCATCCTCTCTTGAGCGGCAATCCTCTTGTGAGGGGGACTGAATTGACGGGAGGTGTTGTTACGGTTTCCATTCATCCGTGAATGACCTTTCCGAAACAGCGAGTCACGCGAGCTGTCGTCAATGCAATGATTGTCAGTCGGCCCCTGGCTGCCACCGGCCCGGGCAGATTATGTCCGGCGGCCAATGACGCATACCAACTGACACCAACTACGTCATCCAACACCAAGTCTGGCCGGACGATTCCATAGGAAAGGAACCCGACGCACGCGATTGTTTATTCGGCTTCGCACTATAGCAGGCACGGTTTGGATTTGCACCCCAGCCGATGAACCAAGTTGTATGGAACCATCTAGCGGGTGGAGCCCAACGCGACCGGCTCTCCCCGGTCGGGACGCACACCAAGGTAGGTCAGGGCCTCCGTCAGTATACGGCTCACTGCCGGTGCGGCAGTCGTTCCGCCATAGTAGCCCTTGTCGGCGTTCGGCTTCCGGATCATCACGACCACCGCAAGCTCCGGGTCTTTGGATGGCCCGGCACCCATGAAGGTACCGAGATAGCTTCGCGAGGCGTAGCCGCTGCGATCGGGCTTCATCAGTTTCGCCGTCCCCGTCTTTCCGATCACGGTGTAGGGGCCCTTGAAGTGCCGTTTGATTGTGCCATTTTCGACAACACTGCGCATGGCTTCCTGTGAAATGAATCGCGCCGTATCGGCGTTCACGCGTTGCGTTCGCTCGGGCGTATGGACTCTGACACGACGCTCACGTTCGCGAAGCTTGCAGGTCATGGACTCGCCTTGGGGTGTTTCGCATCCGGCAACAATGCTAGGCCGAACGCTCTGGCCGCCATTCACTAAAGCGCAAAAACCAGTAATCAACTGAAGCGGGGTTACCATCACTTCGTAACCGAACGACACCGAAATAGCAGATCCCGATTTCCATTTTTCCAATGGATAGACAACGCCGGACGATTCGCCTGGAAGACCGATGCCGGTGCGCTGTCCGAATCCAAAGTCCAACAGGGTCTGATGGAGAAGGGGCGCACCCATGCGCTGACCAATCTTCACCATGCCGATGTTGCTGCTCTTGGTGATGATGCCCGTGATGTCCTGCATACCGTTGGCATGGGTGTCACGGATCGTCCGACCCGACATGCGCATGACACCATTTTCTTCACAGTCGATTTTTTCGTAGGGGGTGAGTACCCCGTGGCTGAGGGCACCGCTGGCGATAAAAGGTTTGAACGTACTGCCCGGTTCAACCGGGTCGGTCACCACGCGATTGCGTCGCGTGGTTTTGTCTGCGTCTGCAGGGCGATTCAGATTGAACGTCGGAATGTTGGCCATGGCCAACACTTCACCGGTCTTCGGACGCATGACGATTCCGATGCCGCTTTCAGCCTCGAATGCCTTCACCTGGGCAGCGACCGCTTCCTCCGTGATACGCTGAATTTCAAGATCGAGCGTGAGTGCAAGGTGATTCCCATCGATGGGGGCGCGGCGACCCTTGTCGCCAAGGTACAGGGCTCGGCGGTAGCCATCGCGAATCGAGGAAACCTGACCATCCGTACCGGACAAGTGCTGGTTGTACGCCAATTCGATACCTTCCATGCCGTCACCATCGGCACCCACAAACCCAAGCAGTTGGCTCATGCGTTCGTCATGGGGATAGAAGCGTCGAACATGCCGTTCCAGGCCGACCCCGCGCATGTCGAGTTCTTCAATTGCAGCGGCGGTTACGTCGTCCACTCTTTTGGCGAGTACGATATACCGACTGTTGGGACGGCGTTCGATCGCATCTCGAATAGCGCTCTCTTTCATATTGAGTCGTGCAGCGACTGCACCGATCGCCTCGTCACGATCCTTGACCGCTTTGGGGTCAATGAACACATCGGCGGTGTGGCGTGTCGTCGCAAGGCATCGACCCTTCCGGTCGCGAATCTCTCCACGACGTGCCGGAATCACCGCCTGGCTTCGACGCTCTCGTTGCGTTTTGGCGAGGAGCTCTGGGGCCTTGACGACATTGATGTAAGCAAGGCGCGCCAGGATCAGTGGAAAGGTCGCAATGATGAGCAGCAAAAGGATGCTTCCGCAGCGGCGTTGCCAGGCTGCCGTTGGATCGATCGTCGGTTTTTGATCTGCTGACATCAAAAGCTCCTTTTCACATAAGCCCCGATGATACCCCAGTTCGCCGGGAATGCCCAAGCGATTCGTTGTGCCGTGCGGATGTATTGCGGTGGGGCAGGTTGAACCGTGATGCCCCGAAAGCTGACGCGGTGAACCTGATGCGGGGTTCCCCGGTCCCGGATATTTCAACGTCGAACCGTGTACGTCAGTTATTGACTGACGGCGCTCGTCGTATTTGATCCCGTTGCTGTTATCTTCGTTGAATCGAGCTGTTCGACGCGTTCTCGAATTCGTTCCGGCGATCGCAGGCGCGCCATCCGTGCCTGCACGGCCCACAACTCGCGGCGAGCCTCGACCTGTTTGAGTTCAAATTTGACGGCACGGGCGGCTGCACGTGTCTGCTCCAGGCGGAGACCGACGGTTGCCAAGGCAAGGCCGACAAAGATGACCAGTAGAACTGAAGCACGCGTGGCAGACATCGATCGACCTCCAGAGATTCAGTTCGAGCGGCTTGGGAGTCGAATCTCGACGCCTGAACGAATTTGTTGCGCGTCGGGGAAAATGTCACGATTCAAGTCAGCGATGTGCAGCCAGAGTCGTTCGTCACCGAGTTCCCGGCGTGCAATCTTGATGTAGCTGTCGTTCGCGCGCACCAGGTACGTTCGTGTCGCCGGCTGCCCTTGACGGCGCCTTGCATCCTGGTTTGTCGTCGGGATCGATCCACGATTCTCAACGGATCGGGACGGTTGGCCGACGGGGGGCATGAGCAGATCCATGCCCGGACGAATGTGATTAAGGTCTGGCATCGTTGCGCGATTGGCGTCCTGAATAGCGTTGAGAATATCGCGATCGCTTCTTCCGTAGTGGTTCTTTGCGATCCGCGTAAGCGTATCGCCTTTCTGAACCGTATACGTTGCCATTGGTGTTGATGACATGTGTCGGGAAGATGACGGTTCGGCGATCAACGTTCGCTTATGCAGTTCCTGGTTCGGAAATGCGCCATCACGCGACATTGGCTGCGCGTCCTGGCCAAACTGATCCGATTGACCATTCCATTCTTGCCGATTCCCAGCAAGTCTTTCTTCAAGGGCGCGATACGTTTCGTTCGTTGGACGTGAAACTGGATTGGCGGACTCAAATTGTTCCAACGCGTCGCCTTGCTGTCGAGCATGATTTTGCTGTCGAGCATGATCCGGTACGTGCGTCGCATACGTTGGTATCGGTTGTGAACCGGTTTGCCGGCCCCATGGGGCCGGGTGCGATTCACCTGCGTACCCGTTATGACGCGGGTGTCCGTGGTTGCTGTTGACATGAATGGTTCCGGCACGGTTAGCTGATGCCGGAAAGTCACGACCCTGTTGCGGCGTGTTGTTGGTGCGTGTTCGGTCAATCCATGGCTGACCGTTCCGGTCGTACGTCGGGTTCGGCATGGGCGGTGAAACGTATTCGCGGCCACGGTTTGTCAGGACGACAGCAAAGCAAATAATAAACGCCAGCCCTGCCAGGAGGCCTACTTTCGTTTCCTGAGCCATGATTCCCGATCCTTTTGAAGCCGCCGTGTCTCGAACCCACCACTTACCAACCGGTCAGGCAACCCAAAGGCCAACGCCAATGTGCACAACCCGCCTGTCCCAGTTGTGATCTATCTGATTTACGCTTTTATGCGCCGGTGTTTCGCCGTTTCTTTCCTGCCCGCTGGTCTTCTCATCCTGTTGAGCCGCCGTTGGCTTCCTGGTCAATGAGCTCGACCACACGCAACTTGGCACTTCGTGAGCGAGGATTACGAAGTCTTTCCTCTTCCTCGGCCACGACAGGCTTCTTGGTGATCAGGCGAAAAACACCGTTGATTTTCCCTTCCCTGAATTCTGTTTTGACGAGCTTGTCTTCCACGCTGTGAAACGCGATGACCGCCGCACGGCCACCCGGCGCCAGAATGGATGGAATCGATTTCAAAAACGATTCGAGCGCGCCCATCTCGTCATTGACGGCCATGCGAAGGGCCTGAAAGACCCGCGTGGCCGGATGAATTTTTGATCGTCTTGAATTCGGATCTTTCACGCCGACAGCTCTGCACACGATGTCACTCAACTGCCGCGTGGTGGTGATCCGCTGGCGCT
>JBMYUM010000195.1:0-7601 GCA_049605375.1 Phycisphaerae bacterium
TCATTGTTCATTTCTGCCACATCACGAATCAACGGATCTTTGCTATCTGCCGGGAACTGAATCTCGAATCGTTACGACGGCGCTTACTCATGTGCGAAGGGTACTGCTGGTTCTGCATTGTTCTGGCTTACGTTTTTGTTGTGTACGGCTTGTCACCCCAGTCATTTGATGATCTCGTCCAGCCGTTGGGGTTTTCGATGAGTAACGTCCTCTTGATGCTAACCAGAATCGCGTTCTTCATGGCCCCGCTCTTCCTGTTACTGCAGGGCCTCAGTGCCGTTGCACTGGCCTCCCGTTTCAGAAAGGTACTGATAACCTGACGCAGCTTCGAATGCGATCGTCGGTATCCCTGGAGAAACACGCCAGTTTTCAACTATCCGAAGTGCCTGTGAAGGCCTGATGGTGAACCAGGTACCTGCCCTGCCGGATGTCCAGAACATCGCCGCCTTCAGCGTCTCTGCCGTCATTCGTCAACATTTGATGATCCAAGCCACTTACGCTGGTGATCGGACCTCTCCCTACTATGCCTACGAATTGCGCCGCAAGGGTAGCCGGGAGGATGTCACAACGATTGATCCAATCCCTTCTTCAAAAAATTCTCTCCACAAACCGTAGGGTCCACCGACGCCTCTCGTTGTATAGGCAGCGGCGACTGGGGTCGCCCGCTTCTAGTTTTCCAGATCATCTTGATGAACCAAGAGGAGATACCATGGAGATGCTGCGCGCATACGTTTTTGATGCCCCGGCGTTTACAATGCACCGCACCAAACGGCTACAAGCTGTTCTGGCTGGAATCGGCGCCTTGCTGGCAAGCGGCACCATCGCGACCGCAAGCGAACGGAGTGTGACCGAAACCATCGTCCGCTCGACGTTCACCGACAGCGGCGTTGACGATCACGAGGCCGACGAAAAGCTGTCCGCGCCCGCCCCAACGAGCGAGCGAACGTCCATCGGCACCGTTGCCGCCGGCGGAACCGTGAATCAAACCTGCACGGGCGCGACGATCATTCCGGGAGACGCAGCCCACTACAACCCTCCACCCTTCAGTACAACGCAGGTGCTGACGTCGCTCTGTGCGCCACTCGAATCATGTGACGGATCGTCGGGTACGTTCCGAAGCGTCTACTACCGCTACACACCCGATCTCGATGGCACAATCGAAGTCAATACGTTCGGCAGCAATTACAACACGGTCATTTCGATTTTTGATGCCTGTGCCAGTTCATGCGGCCTTCTGTGCTGCAATCAACCCAACGAACTCGCATGCAACGACGACGCCTTGTTTGGCACCCAGTCGCAGGTGTTCCTTTCCGTTCAGGCCGGTGAAACGTACTACATCAAGGCGGCCGCGCTGGGGTTCGACGCAAACGGTGGCACGCTGAACTTCAACTTCTTCTGGTACCCTGCCAACAACCTGTGCCGTAACGCGCAGCCAATCACCGGTACCGCCTTTCAGCCGCCCATCTTCCCCATCGACAACGCGCAACAGGATCTATGCGAAGCACAGGAGTCGTGTGAGTTCAACAACATCGGAACCAGCAACTCCGTCTTCTATTCCTATACACCGCCCTGCAACGGAACCATCAGCGTAAACACCAACGGAAGCACCTACGACGTCGTCCTTTCCATTTGGGACGGATGCGGCGAATTCATCGATCCCGACGCGCCATGTGACGCGCCGAACGAACTTGCGTGTGATGACGATTCCGGCACCGGGCTGGACGCGCAGCTCGTCGACGTACCCGTTGTGGCTGGCGAAGAGTACATCATCAAGGTCACTGACTACACACCCGAAGTCGGTAGCGGCTTCCTGCAATTCAATTTCTTCTTCGATGGCGCCGACCCACCCGTCGCCGAAATCACATCACCATCAGCTCTGTCGTGCATTTGCGACTTTGTTCACATCGAAGGATCGGCCTATGACACGGATGGTTCGTTCAACGGTTACGTCGTCGAATATCAGCCGGCCAATGGTGGCAATTGGACACTGATCGGAGCATCCAACGACGAAGTCATCGACGGCTTTCTCGCCTTCTGGAATACGAGCAAGGTGCCGCTGGGCAACTACAACATAAAGGTCACCGTAGAAGACGCCTGCGGAAACGTATCCGTCGATACCCGCCTGGTCACGGTCGACAAGTCGTTCGGTAACCTCGATGTTCGTATTCCGGAAGATGGTGGTGCGTACGGCGGGGTCGTCTGTATCGATGGCACCATCTGGGATCAGTGCTTCGATTCCTACGAGATCGGTTACTCCTCTGCATTCGAACCGACGATTCAACCCGTTGACCCGAACATGGAAAAGTACACCACGCCCGTCATCAACGATCCCCTCGCCTCATGGAACACCGCGAAAATCCAAGATGGAAGCTACAGCCTTCATTTCCTCGCGACCGACGAGTGCGAACATACCGAAGAAGACGTGCTGGAAATCAAGATCGACAACACGCCACCACGATCCGAAATCGCGGAACCGATCAGTTGCAGCTGTGTCGAAGGCGAGGTCGAAATCTTCGGCACCGCAGCTGACGAGCACTTCGATCGATGGGTGCTGCAATACGCCGGTGACGGCGATGGTTGGACCACGATTGCCCAAGGCACGGAGCCCGTCGAGGAAGACTTGCTGGCCACCTGGAACACCGAAGAGTTGTCACCGTGCAGCTACGCCCTGCGGCTGATCACCTACAGCAAGACGCTGATCAACTGCGACGACTTCGCCCACACGGAATTCGTGACGACCGTCGAGGTCGGATGCGACGACGTCAATTTCGATACGGATGGCGACGGTGATGTCGACATGATCGATTACGACGCGTTTCAGAACGCGTTCACCGGTGCACAGTAGAAAACGCCGGCCTCAGCCATTCATCGAAATGGCGGAACATCGCCGACGAATGCAGCAACTTCGGCCATGCGTCGTCCTGAACTTGTCGCAGGGCGTCGCGTGGGCGGGCGATTCGGCAGGCTTTCCAGATACCACCACTAGCTTGCTTGTGGGCGTGCCCGCGCCCCTTCGCAACACGCAGGGGGCTTAGGCATGGCACCGGCAAAGCACTGCTACCGGACCCAATCATGTATTCAGCGGGCTGCTAGTCTTCCGGAATCGGAACCGGTTTGCCGTCGGAGCCGACCGAAACAAAGACCACCTCAGCTTCGGTCACTTTGATCTCGGTGTAGGGTCCTTTTCGTCGATTCGCGCAGACACGAACGTCAATCGTTATCGAGGTGTTGCCAATCTTGGCCGTAGTCCCGTAAAGCGAGAGCAAGTCGCCGACAAAGACCGGTTCATGGAACTCGACCTCACGGAATGCGACCGTCACGTAACGGGAATGATACTGACGCATCGCCTCGACATAGGCCGCCTGGTCAATCAACGACAACAACACGCCTCCGAAGATCGTGCCATCGGCGTTGGTGTCGCGCGGCATCATCACAACTTTGATGGCTGGTTCACTGGTTGGGGGCTTTACCGCTCTGGGCATAGTGAATACTCGCAAATGTAAGGAGATCGAAGACCATCTACGCAGACAGCACCACACGCCGGCCTGCATAGATCAAGCCACCGATGACTGCCAGCAGAAACAGGGCAAACAGCAGCACCAAACCCGGTCGTCGAAATCGATAGAGGGCGAACAGGTGCTGAAGATAACGGAAGAAGACGCCGCTGGTCAGCTTGCTTTCGCCTTGTTCACGCACGCCGAACGTTATGGGGACTTCGACCGGTCGCTGGCATCGTGACTTCACGTAGAGTTCCAACGCAATTTTGTATCCGATGGGATTGAGCGTGGCGGCATCCTTCCAGGTCTCGCGTCGAAGCGCAAAGAACCCCGACATGGGATCGGTCAGCGGCGCCAGCGGTCGTGCCATCTTCGTGGCGACCCAACTGCCGAAACGTCGGATCCAGGGCCAATCCTGAACGATCGCCCCGCCGGGACCGTATCGCGTAGCCATCACGAAATCCACCTTGCGGTCCTGCAGAGGGCGACAGAGTTCCGGAATCATCTCTGGAGGATGCTGCAGGTCGCCGTCCATCACCAATAAGATGGGGAAGGCCGCTCGTTCAAAACCTTCAAGAACAGCGGAAGAAAGACCACGTCGCCCTTTCCGAATGTGAATCTGTACCGGATACCGGGATTGCAACGCTGAGACGACCGATTCGCTTTCGTCACCAGAGTCGTCGTCGACAATGATCATCTCCCCTTCCATGCCCGCTTTCTCAAGGGCGCAAAAACTGCGCTCGATCAGGCGTTGGAGGTTGGGACCTTCGCGAAAAACGGGTACGACGATCGAAACTCCGCCGGCTCCCCCGGAATTGGCGCTGCGAACAGACATGCTGCAACTATAGGTGCCGATGATACGAATACAACAGATGGTTGATTGACATGACTATGATCCGTAGATAGATACCGATAGGGCGTCAGGTTTTTACACCGCGACCTTGCTGGAGAATGGGCTTGCTGGAGAATGGGCTTGCTGGAGTACGGGAATGACAAACCGTTCATTCCAGTTCCAACAAGAGAATTCGTAGCCGTTTCCGGTTTCAGGACCGTACCCGATGATTTCCGCAATTGGCGCTAAATCTTACCGCGCGATCAGCTCCGTCGGTGGTTTTGCCATTTTCGGCTGGCAGATGCTGGGCTGGCTGATTCCCGGCCTGTTCCAATGGCGCATGTGGCGGCTGACCATGCCACTCTTCTACGAGGTTGGCAATCGCACCGTACCGGTGATTGTCATCACCGGGACATTCATCGGCCTTGTTCTCGCTAACCAAAGCTATTCACAACTTAAGGCCGCCGGGTTTGAAGAACATATGGGTGTCCTGCTGTCCGTCACACTGATGCAGGAACTCGGTCCGGTTTTCTCAGCGGTGATGCTCGCCGGTCGCGTCGGCGGCGCATTGACCGCGGAACTCGGAACCATGAAAGTCACCGACCAGATCAGCGCGCTGAGCGTGATGGGAACCGATCCCATCCGCCAACTGGTCGTACCGCGGTTTCTCGCCTGCCTGATGATGACGCCGCTGCTCACCTTTCTCTGCGACCTGTGCGGCGAGTTCGGCGGGTGGTTTATCGCCATCATGCTGAAAGGTGTTCCGGAAACGCCCTACTGGTACAACATCGGCCTGCGGCTGATGAAATGGGATGTTTACGTAGGCCTGGTCAAAAGCATCTTCTTCGGCGGTGTCATCGGAATCGTCTCCTGCTACAAGGGGTTTCATTGCCGACCGGGTGCGGAAGGTGTCGGGCGCGCATGCACTGAATCGTTTGTGACGATTTTTCTGATCATACTGATGGCGGACTTCTTTATCGGGGCGGGCATGGCCGGTATCTACCAGGCGCTCTACGGCTTCCAGACCTTCTTTTAATTGATGAGCATGGCAGCTACCACGGAAAAAGGGCTTCGGCCCGTTGTCGTCAAACTCAAGGACGTGCACAAGGCGTTCGGCCCGCAGATCGTGCTCGATGGCGTCAACCTTGAGATGTACGAAGGACAGACCACGGTCATCATCGGTGAGTCCGGAGCCGGCAAAAGTGTGATCCTGAAACACATCGTTCGTCTGCTGCGGCCTGACAGCGGTGAAGTCTTCTTCCGCGACAAACGAATCGATGACCTGTCCGAACGCGAACTCGTGGCGATCCGCCCGCGATTCGGCTTCTTGTTTCAGCTCAGTGCGCTTTTTGATTCCATGAGCGTGGCTGACAACGTGGCGTTTCCGCTTCGCGAGCACACGCGCAAGAAGCAGGCAGAGATTGAGAAGATCGTCAAAGAGAAGCTCAACATGGTCGGCCTGGACGGGACGCAGCACAAGTACCCGGCCGAGCTTTCCGGGGGGCAGAAGAAACGCGTCGCACTGGCACGAGCGATTGCCGTCGATCCCGAGTTGATTCTGTACGATGAGCCGACGACCGGGCTCGATCCGCCGCGAAGTGACGAGATCAATGAGTTGATCTTGAAACTTCAGCGTGAGTTGGGGGTGACCAGCGTCGTAGTGACACACGACATGGCCAGCGCGAACAAGGTCGCTGATCGTATCGTCATGCTTTACAAGGGACGATTCATATTCGACGGCACGAATGAGTCGATACAGTCGAGTTCGGATCCGCGTGTCCGTTGTTTCGTCGAAGGCCGTTGTACAGACGACGCTCTTCGCGAACTGGACGTCCGAGGAGAATCATGAAGGAAACCACCCGTAATTTCCTGGTCGGTATTTTTGTGATCTTGGCGATGGGAGCCCTTTCGGTCCTGCTGGTCATGTTCGGCGAGACGCCGACGTGGCTCCGAACCAGCGATTGGGAGCTCCAGATCTACGGCGTACGCGAGATGCGCGGCGTGAGTGAAGGTACACCGGTCACGCTCAATGGCGTGGAGATCGGTCGCGTATCGGGTCTGGATTTCAGGGATCGCGCCAAACCGGAACGCGGTATCGTCATCAACTGCATGATCAAGCGCGAATTCTCCATCCCATCGGGAGCAGAAGCCAAGGTATACGGTGCAACACTGGGTATGGGAACCGGCCTGATCAACATTGTCCTCAATGACGACATGCCAAGTACGACGGCGCTTCCCAAGGACAACGCGGTTCTTCACGGTCAGATGTCCAGCATGCTGAACGAACTGATTCCACCGGATGCGATCGCTTCGTTCCAACGTACCGTGGATGAAATCGGGAACTTTGCCGCCGCCAGCGCTCCCGTGGCCCAGAACCTGGAAAAACTGCTCGAAGAACGACCGATCCTTGACGTCGACGATGGTGATCAGGATGTGATGGCTAACATCAGCACGGCCATCGAACGAATCGACAGCTTCGTTGCCAACCTGAATATGGTCCTTGGCGACACCAATGTCCAGGAAGATGTGAAGGGTGTCGTGGTCGACCTGAAGGCATCGTCATCCGACTTGCGTGCCATGATCACCGAACTGCGGAAGGAATCACTGCACCTGCTGGAAAACGTCAATGGGGCCGTCGACAAGACGGAGACCAACCTCGACAACTCATTCAAGAGCCTGGACAAATTCCTGATGGAGATTTCGACGGCCGCCGCAAGCATAGCGCGCATCGTCAATGAAGCCGAGGCCGGCAAAGGCACGGCTGGTCTCATCCTCAAGGATGAGCGGCTCTACGAGTCGGCGGTGGTCGCACTTGCCCGCCTGAACGAATCGCTGGCGAACATTGCCACCATTACCGGCAAGATCCGTGATGACGGTTTTATCACGGTGGCATTGCCTGGTCCGGTCGGACCGATTCCGGTCAAGAAGTATGAGACCGAAGGCGGCTCCAAAGAAGATCGGGCGAAGCAATGACCGGTCTGCCGATACGCCCCTGAAAAGCGAAGCCCCGACGACGGATTCAAACCGTCTTCGGGGCTTTTTTTTGAGAAGTCGTATACTGTCCAGATCTCCCTTAGAAGTATGTGCTGTTGGTCCACGCAAGCAGGAAAGGAAGCGCGCATGGGTCGGAGAAAAAAGCAGGATTGGGCGGCGGGTGATGTTTTCATCGTCCCGCTCACCAACGATAAGTTTACGGTGGGGCAGATACTTGAGGATAAGGGGGAAATGGGTTATGCCACCTGCGCCTTCTATGCTATCTGCGTCGATTCAGT
>JBMYUM010000196.1:0-7585 GCA_049605375.1 Phycisphaerae bacterium
TCCCCACCGGTATCCATGGGGGTGCAGCCGGACAGCGCCATTGTGACCATGCCGGCAAGGCAGCAGGCCAGAAGGCTGCGAATCATGTTTCGCGAATCAAGAACCATCATAAAACTCCCTCCGAAATCTCGTTTTGCAACGCTGTTCGATCATGGACGACACAGGAGATTGTCCGGGCCGAAGCGATGGCGGTCGAGCGTCATTCTGCTTCGAAATCGGCGTTCCCGAATGTTGTCGGGCCGCTCGTGTGTCTCCGTTGTCGAAACGATGCTATCCGGCGGGCCCTGCGATCGCTGATCCTCGCATGGAGCCGTCGTCTTGCCGTCACTTGCATGTGGTGGACGCCTGACCACGTGATGGGAAGTCTATGCCGTTGTTAAGTGGCAAAGCAAGTTCCGGTAACGCTCTGGTAGCACGTAAGTTTCGTGCGAACATACCGCCCAGTGGGACTTGCCAGCGCACGCCGCAGCGCATAGCTTTACCGCCGAGGTCGGTTTAGCTGGGATTTCCGCCTGGTACGTGCGGGGACTTCCGCTGGTTCCGGTCCGGAAAAAGAGGGCATCATGACCAAACAATCGCCTTCGGCGCTGCCATTTCGGGTGGGTCTGGGAACTGATCTGCATCGGATTGTGTCGGGTCGGCCTTTGATGCTTGCCGGGGTTGAGATCGAATCTCCGTTCGGGCTTGATGGTCACAGTGATGCGGACGTGGTGCTTCATGCGGTGATTGACGCCCTGCTGGGTGCCGCAGGTTTACCGGATATTGGTGAGCTTTTTCCGAATTCGGACCCTTCTTACCAGGGTGCGGACAGCCGAGATTTGATGCGTACGGCTCTGGACCGGGTTCGGGACGCTGGTTTTGCACCGATCAACGTCGACCTGGTGATCCATGCGGAACGACCTGCTATCGGTCCTGAGAAGTCTCGGATGCGGGCTTCACTGTCGGCGTTGCTTGGCGTTCATGAAAGCTGCGTCAACCTCAAGGGCAAGAGCGGTGAAGGCATAGGGATCATTGGCAAGGGAGAGGGAATCTCCTGTACGGCGGTGGCGTTGCTCGGTCGGATTGGCGAGTGATGACGGCGGCGGCTGATTGGGGCGTTTGACCCGGATTCATGTTGTCTGTTGCTGGCTCAATCGCTTCGAGCGCGACCAGAAGTCAATTGTATGGGAATAGTGGCGGGACGTGGCTCGTCCCGACATGCTGCGAGAACGCTGCACGGCTCCGTGCCAGTGCATCGACGAGAGAACAAGATGGCGATCCAGGTTTACAACACGCTGACTCGAGAGAAGCGTCCGTTCGAAACTGTCGAAGATGGCAAAGTCGGTATGTACCTCTGTGGGCCGACGGTTTACAAGCCCAGCCACATTGGTCATGCGGTGGGGCCGATCATTTTTGATGCGATCAAGCGTTACCTGGTGCATCGTGGCTACGACGTCACATGGGTCGTGAACATCACCGATGTCGATGACAAGCTGATTATTGAAGCAGCGAACCAGGGGTTATCGACGTTTGCTCTGGCGGAGAAGATCACCAAAGACTACCTGGCGGCGATGGCGGCGTTGCATGTGGATACGGTCGACATCATGCCGAAGGCGTCCGAGCACATGGCTGAAATCATCGAGATCATCGAGACGTTGATTGCGAAGGATTATGCCTACGTTTCCGATGGGGACGTCTACTTCGACGTTCGCAAGGATGACGATTATGGAAAGCTCTCCAATCGCAATCTTGACGAGCAGGAGGGGCACCGGGAGTTGCAGAGTGCCGAGAAGCGGAACCCCGGTGACTTCGCTCTGTGGAAAGCGGCTAAGCCGGAAGAGCCGGCCGAGGTGAAGTTCGCGTCGCCGTGGGGCGACGGGCGTCCCGGTTGGCATATCGAGTGTTCTGCGATGGCGGGTCGGTATCTGGGGAAGACGTTCGATATTCACGGCGGCGGCATGGACCTCGTCTTTCCTCATCATGAGAACGAGGTGGCGCAGTCGGAGAGTGCGTACGATCAGACGTTCGCGCGTTACTGGATGCACCATGGATTGACGCGGGTCAATACGAAGAAGATTTCGAAATCGGATGCCTCGCCTGAGATGCAGGCGGCGCTGATGAAGATGACGCTGCACAACCTGCTCGACGCCTATCCCGGCGAGTTGATTCGATACTTTATTTTGAATACGCACTATCGAAGCCCGATTGAGTACTCCGAGGCTGAAATTGAGAGTCGGCGGAAGGGACTGGTGCAGTTCTACCGGTTGTTCGAGCGGGTCGAACGCATTGCGGGCACTTCCCCTTATGATGATGTTCCGGCTTTGTCGCCGGAGCTGCCGGTTTCGGATGCCGATCTTCGCGCCCATTGCCTGGGGCAACAGGCGGCATTCGAAGTTGCGATGGATGACGACTTCAACACGGGGACGGCGATTGCGTCGATGTTTGAGTTTGCGTCGGGCATCAATCGATTCATCGAGCAGCATGGTCTTGATGATGGCGGTTCAGATGCCCAGAAGGCCGACGCGCTTCACGCGACCCGGCATTTCATTGGCACGGCCCGTCTGATTGGTCTTTTCTTTGAGCCGCCGGCCAAGGCTGGTGGGGACGACGGCCTGACGGACAAGGTAATGCAGGTGCTGATTGAAGTACGTGCTCATCTTCGCGGAAAGAAGGATTTTGAAACGGCGGACTTGATCCGGGATCGGTTGGCTGAAAACAAAATTACGCTTGAGGACCGCGGGGGTGAAACCTCGTGGCGGGCAGACTGACAGGCTGTCGCGGTATCTGTTCGGGCGTCGGGTTGACTGACGCAAGCGTGCCTGTGGTTTGGAATGACGACGGGTACAAACGGATCACTGGTGTATTGGGATTACCGGTGTGTTGGGATCATTGGGGTAAAGGGATGGCTGGGATGATGCATACGTTTAGTGCCAAGCTTTCACTGTTCACGTTGGCGTTAGTCGGCACGGCTTCCGCAATTGCAGAGCCGAAGATTGTCATCGAACCGGACAAGCCGGTGATCCTGGGTGAAGATGTCGCGATTCGGGTCACCGGTCTTCAGCCAGGACAGATGGTGTCACTGGTGGCTGAGAGTGCCGGACCGGCCGGTAAGATTGTACGGGCGGCAGCCGAGTTTGAGGCTGATCCCAACGGCAATATCGACCTTGCGCGTAATGCACCCGTTTCGGGTTCTTACCGCGGTATCAATCAACTTGGCATTTTCTGGTCACGAAATAACACCGCCGAGCCAACCCCGGACGCGCTCAAAGACAAGCCGGGACAATCCCAGATCCTCTTCAAGGTTAAAGCTGGCGACAAAGAACTTTGCCGCAAGCAGCATGTACGCTACCTGGTTGCCCCGGGCGTGAAGGAATCCATCATTCGGCAGGGGCGTTTGAAGGGTAAGTTGTTCGTTCCGCCGGGCGAAGGACCGTTTGGCGGAGTCGTGTGCATCGGTTCGATCGATAATCCGGGTTGGGCTGAGCGTACGGCCGGCCTGCTGGCTTCTCATGGTATGGTTGCTGTCGGCCTTGCTTACTACAACCAGGAAGGGCTTCCGCCGGCATTGGACAAGGTGCCACTTGAGTACTTTACCGAGGCGATCAGCTATGTTCGCGACCGCTCGGACGTTGACGATGAGCGGGTCGGACTCGTGGGCCATGGCAAGGGGGCCGAGGTCTCGCTGATTCTTGGATCACGCGTTCCTGAAGTTCGTGCGGTTGTTGCGTTTGCACCGAGTTCCGTGGTGTGGCAGAGTCCGGCGAAGGGTTTTCCGGTGGCCTCTTCCTGGATCTATCAGGGACAGCCGTTGGCCTTCCTTCCATTCCGTCCGGACGAGAAATTCTCGCGGACGGGTCGTATGGCCGATCTTCACCAGGCCTCGCTCGACTATTTCCTTGAGCACGATCGTGACACGATCAATCGTTCGGCGATTGTCATTGAGCAGACGCAGGGGCCGGTACTCATGGTCTCCGGCGACCAGGATGCGTTCTGGCCTGCCGATGTCATGGGACATGGCAGCTTCCTGCGTTTGAGCGCGACGAAGCATCCCTATGAAGATGATCACCTCATTTTTGAGAACGCGGGGCATGACATTGGCGTACCGGGATACACGCGTACCGTGAACGATCCCAAGTCAGGCGGATCACGTGAGGCCAACGCGCATGCACGTCGGAAGGGATGGCAAGCCGCCGTTGCGCTGCTCAAGCGGACGTTCAAGGTTGGTTCGTGACATTGCCTTGATCGTCTGTTGATCTTGTCGTGTGGTTGCCCGACCGTGCCGTACCTTGGCACGTGGCCGGAGCGGCTGCCGTTATCATGATTGAGCGGCTAGTTGCGTATCGCACAATCGTCTGTAAAAGGTGCAGCGTTCGTAGAGTTCGTCGTGCTTTCCCTGGTCGATAGCTTGTCCGTTTTCCATCACGATAATCCGGTCCGCGAATTGAATCGTGCTTAGTCGGTGGGCGATGATGATGGTGGTCCGATCGGCAGCGAATTCCTGCAGGGCGGTCTGGATCTGCTGTTCTGACTCCGCATCGATCTGGCTCGTCGCTTCATCGAAGATCAGGATCGGGGCATCGCGATAGATCGCGCGGGCGATGGCCAGGCGTTGGCGTTGTCCGCCCGATAGCGTCGTTCCGCGTTCTCCCAAGTCAGCTTCGAATTCTCCCGGCATCGACATAATGAAGTCATTAGCGAATGCACGCGCGGCGGCATCACGGATGGCTTCCGGATCAGGTTGATCGACACCATAGCTGATGTTCCGGGCCGGGGTGCCGGCGAAGACAACGGCATCCTGGCTGACAATACTGATCTGTTCGCGCAGGGCGTGCAGGTCCAGCGATGTCAGTGGTACGCCGTCATATCGAATTTCTCCGTTGTCCGGGTTGCGCAGCCTCGGGATCAGGTTTGCAAAGGTTGATTTTCCGGAGCCATTCGGCCCCACCAGTGCGACGGTCTCTCCCTGGTGGATTGTGACGCTGACTTGATCAAGCGCCGGCCTTTCTGCTCCCGGGTAGGTGAAACTCACCCGATCGAACTCAATGGCACGTTTCAGGGGCTGTGCCGTTTCGTGTCCCTTGTTGCTGTCGCTCTCGATGGGTTGTTCGAGCACCGAGAAGATGCGTTCCGCGCCTACAGTCGATTGCTGCAATCGAACATAGACATCGGTCAACTTGCGCAGTGGATCAAACACCATGGCGAGCGCGACGCCCAGTGTTCCGAACGTTGCAAGGGAGAGTTCACCCTTGAGCACCAGGCTGCCGAGCCAACCGGTGGCGACGGCGGTAGCGACGACGGCGAGCACTTCCACCATGGGGCTGACGAAGGCTTCGAGCCGCGCCAGTTTCAGCTGCTGTCGGAACATGTGCCTATCGACAGCTGACAGGTGTTTCCTTTCCTGCTGTTCCGCCGTGTACGTTTTGACAACGGGCAGATTCTGCAGACTGGTCGTCAACGTGTTGATCATCACGCTGTAGCCTTGAAGCAGTTTCCGATTGGCTCGTTTCACGCGTTTGCCAACCTGCCCGAATACGATGACGGCCAGCGGTACGGCGATGACGAGCGTGAGCGTAATGCGCCAATCCAGTGCAAGGGCAAGCCCCAGGATCAGCATCGCCTTGAGTGGTTCCCGGAGGAACTTCCCGAAAAACGTCAGCAATCCGCGTTGGATGACCTGCATGTCCTGCACAAAGTTCGTCACGAGGTCTGACGTTGACTGTCCGGCGAAGAACGCCAGCGGCAGTTGCAGCACCCGTTCATAGAGTTCCGCCCGCAAGTCGACCATCGTTTGCAGGACAGCAGAGGCAATCATGACCTGTCCAAGGTATCGCAACGTGTTGCCGACAACGACGAGCACGACCAGCCCGACGAGCACCATCGTCAATGTCTTGAACTTGCCTGCGGTGTTGCTTGCATCTGTCGGGAACCAGCCGGCGATACTCAGCCAGAGGCGCTCCTGCATGGAGACTCCCAGCAGTGTGGCATTGATCTGCTTCGTTTCGTTTTCACGAACGATGGTAAGATCGATCGCTTCCCGATCGGTACGAGCCATGGTTGCCAGTGTGTGCAGGTCGATGCCTGTGTCGCCTTGCATCTTAATCAGGTCACCAACCCTCAGGTCATTCGCCTCGGTCGGATCGGACGGTCTTTTTAGAACGCGCAGGTAGGGATCGGAAGCGGTCGGCGGCCCCAGTGTCACCTCGAGGCGGCTGGCGAGCACGGACCGATGCATCCAGCCGGTCAGTCCTTCATCTTCGAGCAGGACTTTCAACACGGGCAGGACGGTTGCGATACTGAGTGTGTGAATCCCGGCAAAGATCAGCGTCAGGAGAAACCCCATTGCGATTCGCCCCCGGTAGGGGTACGCCCGCGTTGTGATTTGCCTGAAGGCCTTCCAGGAAAAGCGACGGTCCTTCTGCCGATCGTCGTTGGTGTCGGCGGACATTAGCTGAGGCATGATGGACATGCTTGTGGCCTCATCCGTGCTGGATCATTGAGGATTCGCCGGGCGCTCCGGCGTGATAACTCTTTCGATCGCGGGATTGTAGGGTAACTGATTGGGGTGTGAAAGCGTCGTGCGGTATTTGGTGAGTGGATTACGCGGGTCTTGGGTTTACTCCTCCGCGCGTTCCTGCCAGGCCAGGTCGACTTCGCTGAGTTCCTTTTCGAGCCTTGCCTGCTCTTCCCGGAGGGATTCGAGCGCTTCCGGGTTCTTGTAGATGTCCGAATCACCGAACTTGGTCTGTATTTCAGACAGTTGGCACTCAAGATCGATAACCATGGCTTCCAGGTCATCGACGGACATGGTGTCGAATCTCGATGCCGCGGATTTTTTGGGTTTCTGTTGTTCCGGCTTTTTTTCAACCTTGGGTTTGTTTTTCTTTTTCTCTTCTTCCCGCCGGGCTTTTTCCTGCTCCATGTATTCGATGTAAGACGAGTAGTTGCCGGTATGAATACGATGGCCTTCCGGACGGATGACCAGCAACCTCTCGGCGATGCGATCGAGGAAGTAGCGGTCGTGACTGATGACGATGATGCTGCCGTTGAAGTCCAGCAGGGATTCCTCAAGTACTTCGCGCGAGGGAATATCGAGATGATTCGTTGGTTCATCCAGGATGAGCACATCCGGCGCGCTCAATAGCAGAGCGGCAAGTCGTACTCTCGATTGCTCACCTCCGGAAAGCGACCCGATCTCCTTGAATACGTCGTCACCGGTAAACAGGAAGCGAGCCGCAAAAGAACGGGCTTCGAGTTCGCTGAACCCTTCACGCGCCGCACGAATGTGCTCGAGGACGGTCTGCTTCGGTTCGAGGTGCTTCCCTTCCTGCGCATAGTAGCCGACCTGCAGCGTGGCTGGGATATCCAGTTCTCCCGAGCTGGGTTCCAGTTCTTCCATGAGGATTCGCAAGAGAGTTGTCTTGCCGGTACCGTTCGGGCCGGTAATAGCAAACCGTTCGCCCGGCGGGATTTGAAAACTCAAATCCGAGAAGAGTCGTTTGTCGCCAAACTGCATGGCCAGGTCG
This sequence comes from Phycisphaerae bacterium, assembly GCA_049605375.1. Classification (GTDB taxonomy): domain Bacteria; phylum Planctomycetota; class Phycisphaerae; order UBA1845; family UBA1845; genus JADFOB01. Next base: position 7,503 of record JBMYUM010000196.1, read on the forward strand.
TCGGCGCGAATGAAATCTGACGTGCCCGTCGCACCACTTCCGAATGACAGTTTCATGGCACTGCTGGAGGCATTGACTTCGGT
>JBMYUM010000197.1:0-3855 GCA_049605375.1 Phycisphaerae bacterium
GAAACGCCGAAGGTTGGTCGTAACGAACCGTGTCCCTGTGGAAGCGGCAAGAAGTACAAGCAATGTCACGGTAAGGCATAAGGCCTTACTGACCGGGACTTGTCTTTCCCGATGAGCTCGTAGTCATGACGGCAACAGGTTGGCAGTTCTTCATTGATGTAGGTGGCACCTTCACCGATGTCATTGCCCTGTCACCCGAGGGTCGAACGGTTGTCACAAAGGTGCTGAGCAGCAGCACCGTGCGTTGCGGCAACGTCGACCCGCTGATGCCGGAATCGTCGCCGGTGGTCGGCCCCAAGAAGACCGACCGCCATGATGCGAGTGAGCATCTGCACCAGTCGTCCCCTTCGCTCCATGGCTCACATCTTGTTGATCCGCTCTTGCGTGGTCATCCTCAAGTCATGTGGCTTGGCTACCAGGCGCAGTTCGTTCTTCCCGGTGCGTCTCAGCCACTGACTCTACAAGTACAGTCATTTGACAGTCGTACAGGCACACTGACGTTCGATGGCTCGGTTCCTGATTCATGGTTACCTTCTTCCGGCTACTCGCTGATCAGCCCGGAACCGGCTCCGGTACTCGCCGTCCGCCTCATTCTTCGACTGCCACTGGCTGAAACGGTTGGTACGATTTCCATACGACTGGGTACGACGCGTGCGACGAACGCTCTCTTGGAACGCAAGGGTTCACCGACGGCTTTTGTCACCACCTGCGGCTTTGGCGATCTGTTACGAATCGGGAACCAGGATCGCCCTGAGCTGTTTGCCTTGCACATCAAAAAGCGTGACGAACTGGCAGAGTACACGATTGAGGTCGACGAGCGTCTCGATGCGCACGGTCATGTGATTCGGGCGTTGGATGAAGTACAGGTACGCACCGTGCTGAAGACCGCGCGGCACGAGGGTATTGAATCGCTCGGCGTTTCGCTTTTGCATGCACACGTCAATCCCGTTCACGAAGAACTGATCGCGTGCATAGCCGCGGACATGGGGTTTGGACAAGTCACGTTATCTTCCGCCGTCAGTGGCGTTGAGGGATTTGTGTCGCGCAGTGACACGACGGTGGCCGATGCATACCTCGGCCCGGTTATTCGTTCCTATCTCGGGCGAATTCGCACCTGTTTACCCGACGCGCTATTCTCCGTCATGACAAGCTTCGGGGGGCTGGTTCCGGATCAAGCGGTTCATGGCAAAGACTGTGTCATGAGTGGCCCGGCGGGTGGCGTCGTCGGCTGTGCCTGGGCATCTCATCGCGCGGGGTTTGACCGCGCCATCGGCTTCGATATGGGTGGAACGAGTACAGATGTTTCGAAAGTCGAAGCGCCGCCTGAACCGTTTGACTATCAGCATGAAACCGTGAAGGCAGACGTTCGATTCAAGACACCGATGCTAGCGATCGAGACGGTGGCGGCCGGTGGCGGAAGTCTGTGCAGCTATGACGGCCAACGCCTGACGGTCGGACCAGAGAGTGCGGGCGCCTTTCCTGGACCGGCGTGCTATGGTCGTGGCGGCCCCCTAACCGTCACCGACATGAATCTGATCGTGGGTCGGATCGTTCCATCCCGCTTCCCCTTCCGTCTCGATGAAGAGGTTGTCCGGCAGAAGCTTGATGCACTGATCGAGTCGATCCATCTGTCATCGGGGCGTCGCTACGATCGGGTTGCACTTGCCGAGGGTTTTCTGAAGATCGCCAACGAGCACATGGCCACGGCCATCAAGCGAATTTCGCTGCAGCGTGGATACGACGTGCGCGACTATGCCTTGTGCAGTTTTGGTGGTGCAGGGTCGCAACACGCCTGTGCCATTGCAACGGCACTTGGCATGAAGAACATTCTGATCAGTCCTTACGCCGGTGTCTTGAGTGCGGCCGGTATTGCGTCAACGACGGTCCGCCGTTTTGCCGAGCGAACCTGTCATCTTCCCCTTACGCTTGATTCACTCCTGCAAGTCGAGTCCCTTCTCGGGACGCTGCGCGAAAAGTTGAACGGCGAGCTTCGCGATGAAGGTCTGATCGTACACGGAGAAGAAACGGCACGTTGCGTGGATGTATTCGAACTGGAACTTGCTTACGCAGGACAGGCATCGACGATCAAGGTCGCGTTTGGCCCCTTGGAGGCGGTACGGGATGCGTTTCTTTCGGGGCATCGCCGCCTGTACGGTTACGTTCATGATGATCGAGACGTGACGATCGCTTCTGTTCGGACGATTGTTTCGATAAAGAATGACGTCAATCCCCTTGGTGGCGCCAGTGGGTCGTTTGGCTCGGAGAACGTGCGGGTTTCATCCGAAGATTCGCCAAAGATCGAACGCTTGTCCACCGTCGAACTCTACCATGGTGGCAGCTGGCACCCGGCCGATCTGTTACGGCGCGAAGCAGTACAAGAGGGTCAGGCTGTTCACGGGCCCGCGATCATCGTTGACTCCATCAGCACCATCGTTGTCGACCCCGGCTGGGTCCTGCAGGTAAACGAATACGGCGACATCATCCTGTCATCCGTCGATGCACCTAGCAGTGAGGCGCAATCGACATCGGTCGACCCGGTTCGACTGGAGCTCTTTAATCGGCGATTCGCCGGCATTGCGGAACAGATGGGTGCAACACTGCAGCGAACAGCCCTGTCGACAAATGTGAAGGAGAGGCTCGATTACTCCTGTGCTCTCTTCACGGCCGAGGGGCGCTTGGTGGTTAATGCGCCGCATATTCCGGTGCATCTCGGTGCGATGAGTGAATGCGTGACATGTCTGCGGGACGACATCGGAGCATTCAAGCCGGGAGACGTGTATGTGACGAACCATCCGTACCGCGGTGGCTCTCATTTGAATGATGTCACGGTGGTGACACCTGTCTTCGATCGAGATCGTGATGAGTTGCTCTTTATTGTTGCCAGCCGTGCCCATCACGCCGAAATTGGTGGCACGCGGCCGGGGTCCATGCCGCCCTTCTCCGTCCGTCTATCCGAAGAAGGCGTGCTGATTGACGCTTTTCGGTGGATTGAAAATGACATTCCTCGTGAAGCCGATATGCGTGCGTTGCTGACATCTGGTTCGTTTCCGTCACGCAATCCTGACGAGAACCTGGCGGATCTGACGGCACAAGTGGCCGCCAATCAGCGAGGTGTTGAGGCGTTGCTTTCGCTGATCGATCAGGAATCGTTAGCCGTCGTTCAGTCATACATGTCGCATATTCAGGACGCGGCATCGGAGCACATGCAGAAGGCGCTTCGTCGTTTCAAGGATGGCAACTACACTTTTGAAGACGCTCTCGATGATGGGTCGACGATTCGACTCTGCATGACCATTGACGACGACCGTGCCACGGTAGATTTCAGCGGCACCGATCCGGTGCACGCCGGAAACTTGAACGCTAACCGGGCGATTGTCACGAGCGCGGTGATTTACTGCCTGCGTTGCATGATCGATGAGGATATTCCGCTGAATGCGGGTGTGCTCGATCCCGTTACCATTTTGCTTCCCGACTGTTTCCTGAATCCTGAAACACGTCGTGATGACGGCGATTGGCCGGCGCTGGTCGGCGGGAATGTGGAGACGTCACAGCGAATCGTCGATTGTATTCTCGGGGCGTTGCGTCTGGTTGCGGCTTCGCAAGGCACGATGAACAACGTGATATTCGGGAATGAGCGCTTTGGTTATTACGAGACGATTGGTGGTGGGAGCGGAGCCGGCGCTGATTTCGCGGGGGCCGACGCGGTCCATTGCCACATGACCAACACGCGGCTGACGGATCCAGAGATACTCGAGGTACGTTACCCCGTCCGCTTGCACCGCTTTGCCATTCGTCGTGGAAGCGGTGGCGCCGGTGTGCATCGTGGCGGTGATGGCATGATCCGCGAACTGGAAG
>JBMYUM010000197.1:3865-7577 GCA_049605375.1 Phycisphaerae bacterium
AAGCGTTGGAGCCTCTCAGTCTGTCGCTACTGAGTCAACGTCGTGTTCGTGCGCCCTATGGCCTTCATGGCGGAGAAGACGGGCAACCGGGTCGCCATTTGCTGCTTCGGGCTAATGAAACGCTACCGACGGCCATTGGTGGTTCCGCGCAAGTTGAGTTGGACGTGGGTGACCGCTTCATCGTTGAGACGCCGGGCGGCGGCGGATGGGGTGATCCGCATCGAAGAGAAGGCTGTTAAGGTGATCCCGAGAATTTCTTCGATTGAGAATCTGATTGCGACCGACCCCGGCGGGCGGAATATTTTCGGGTTGGCGGTCGCAGATCAACTTCGCCTGGCAGCGCAGTCTCTGCAGCTCGGACGCCGAGTCGGCATTGTGAGTGGTTTCTATATTCCCTCCTGCAACGCCGGCGAAACGGACGGTCCCAGCGGTGCGAAAGTGGTCGGTCAGGCGCTGGCATCTCTTGGCATTGACGTTGACTACATCACCGACGAATGGAACGCTCCGCTCTTTGATGCCATCGGCCTGACACCGGTCACGAGCTACGCGAGCTATCTGGCTGATGCAAGACCAACCCATCTGTTGTCCATTGAACGTGCCGGTCGAAATGACACCGGTCGTTACATGAACATGCACGGGGATGACATCACCGACTTCACGGCTCCGATCGACACCCTGTTCCTGGAGGGGGCAAGGCTCGGCTTATCGACCATTGGTATCGGCGACGGTGGCAATGAAATCGGTATGGGGCGGGTGTTCGCCGAAACGCTGCAGACGGTTCCGCATGGGAAGCAAATCGCAACGATCGTGCCAACGGATTTCTGCATCGCCGCCGGCGTTTCCAACTGGGGTGCGTATGGTTTGGCCGGTGCGCTGTCGGTATTGTCCGGTCGCGACCTCCTTCCGTCGGCAAAGGAGATCGTCGAGGACATTGAGCGGATGGTGGCTCGCGGCGGTGCGGTCGATGGGGTCAGCGGCACGTCCACACCGACGGTGGATGGGCTCGCCCTTTCGCATACGATTCGCATGATCGAGGAGATACGTCATCAGTTTCGTCCTTCGCCGTTGGACACGGGTACCTCGCTCGACATTGGTATCCTGGGATTTGGTCATTCCGGGCGTGCCTCTGCGGCTTTGCTCTCTCATCACGGGCACAGGGTTCGTGTTTCCGATCACGACGCTGTGACGGTTCCGGCACCGACGCAGCTTCACGGAATTGAAACCGGCGGTCATACGATTCAGTTTCTCGAATCGTGCGATCTTGTTGTTGCCAGCCCGGGCGTTCGGGCGGATGCCCCTATTCGAACGGCCTTGCATGAACGCGGCATTCCTGTCATGAGCGAATTGGAGGTTGCCTTTCAGCTGTGTGATCAGAAGTTGATTGCCGTGACTGGTACTGTCGGCAAACGAACCACGGTCGAGCTCATGCAGTCGTTGTTTCAGAAGGTTGGTGTCCCCGTGACTATCGGTGGCAATCGGGGACGGCCTCTTTCCGAGTTGATCATGGAGGGCGATTCGAATTCGGTGCTGGCGATTGCCGTTTCGAGTTTTCAGTTGGAAACGGTGGTCGGCTTTCGACCTGATATTGCCGTTCTTCTGAACATTGACGCGGCGCACCTGGATCGCCACTTCAGCCTCGCAGACTATGAACGTACGAAGAGCCGTATATTCATGAATCAGAGGCCTAACGACATTTTGATTCTTCCGTTTGACAATGAGCGTCTTCGGTCGCTGGCGCGGAAGCGTCAAGGACGGACGTTATTCATGTCTGGTCAGCAGCCGATGGATCGTGGTGCCTGGTTGGTCGGTGACGATTTGATCCTGAACCTCGACGGGCAGGAAGAGCACTTGGGAAAGGTCAAGGGGCAGTTCGTCGAGAACATATTGGCAACTGTGATTTCGGCGGCGGCTGTCGGTGCCGACCTGGATCGTATCCGTGATGCCGTCGCATCGGTGCCATTCTGATAGCAGTGAGAATCGACTTGCCATGAACCTTCAACACCCACGCGATCTCCGAGCGCTCTGCCGGCGTGGCGAGTGGACCGGTCCGACAGCTGGTCTGTGCGGAGGATTTGCGCAGGCGAATCTGGTGATTGTTCCTTCTGCTGTTGCCGATGACTTCCACGAATTCTGTGATCGCAATCGGCGTGCGTGTCCGTTGATGGAGCGAACAGCGTGCGGTTCGTGGGAAGCAACGCGTTCTGCGCCGGGGTCTGACCTCCGCCATGATCTTCCCCGCTACCACGTCATTCAGGACGGCGAGATCACGCAAACGGTACACTCTATCGAACCGTTCTGGCAGCAGGACTTCGTCAGCTTTCTGCTGGGATGTTCATTTACGTTTGAAGACCGATTGATCAAGGCGGGCGTGCCCGTGCGTCATGTTGAGTGTGGAATGAACGTGCCGATGTATCGCACGACGATTCCGTGCGAGAGTGCGGGCGTGTTTCATGGTCCGCTGGTGGTATCCATGCGCCCGATGCTACCGGCCGAGTCGGTTTTGGCGACGCGTATTTCGGAAGCTATGCCTGATGCTCATGGCGGTCCGGTTCATATTGGAGCACCGGATGCGATCGGCATCCGTGACATTGCCAAGCCGGACTACGGCGATGCCGTACCGGTGAAACCCGGCGAAACGTATGCATTTTGGGCATGCGGCGTCACTCCGCTTGAGGCGCTGCGACGGGCACGCCTACCGCTAGCCATCACTCATGCCCCTGGTCATATGTTCCTGTCCGATCTTGTGATCGATTGAAAACGGCAGCTTTGGCTCGGCATTGTCAAATTGGGACACATACCTGCCCCGGGTGGTTGCCGGCGCGTTAAGACGAATCTGTCGTCGTATTATTCTCCAAGCCGCGGTGGCCTCATTGGTGTCGGAAGATATTGAGAACGCCAGGCGCCCCCCCTATACTGATGTGGTCAACCAGTGAGGACGCACGGGGCTGATCGACTGGTCGAGCCATTCGTGCCGTCGGCTGCATGGCTCGATCCCGTGTTTCTCCGGACGGTTCTCAGAGAATGGCGACAAAGGTAAGAGCGACCATGTTCATTTCGCAATCACAGGGTAAGTCACGCGCGATGCTCCTTCTGTCAGGCCGCTTGATCGTGTTGATGATTGGATTGTCGGGCTTCGTGTTCCTGAGCTTGTCCGGCGGTTGTTCATCATCTGATACGTCATTCACGCGATTCAATCCGGACAATCGATTCGTATTGAAGCACAATGAGGCTGAGCGAATGGTGATTGGTATCACCGATCCCGGTCAGGGTGTTTTCGACACTGCGGATTGGGCGTTCATCAAGCACCGTGCTCCGTGGCAACCATTGAGCGTGGCAATCGGTGATGCTCTCCGGGTTCCTGTCGCCTTCCGTCAGTTGAAGGCCTTTCAGGTCGCTCATCAATTGGAGCGTGGGCGTTGCGACTTTGCGTTGGTTTCCAACGAGGAGTTTCAGCAACTCTCAGCGGCCGGCACCATGATGAAAGAGGTTGTGTTGGCGGAGCCTTATCAGCGTCAGGGTGTGCTTGTGACGCGAGCGGGTTCCGACGTGAAGTCGCTTACCGATTTTCGGGGCCTTGCTTTTGCGTTTGGACCTCGGACGGACCCGGTGCTTTTCTATCAGGCATTAAAACAATATTGGTAGATTTGCCAATTAGATTTATAGGAATAATTGGTGACGCTTTCTTTTCTTTAACAGACGCTGTGTTAAAATT
>JBMYUM010000198.1:0-7557 GCA_049605375.1 Phycisphaerae bacterium
AAGAGCGCGGTCAACGCAAGGTTGGGTAGCGAGAGAAGAGTATGACCGACGGGAATGACAACCATACCGAGGTCGGCCAACTCTACGCCGGAAGCAACCAGCAACGGCGCCGAACCGGAGAGCCCGCCGTGCCATATCATCATTCCGCAGAATGCGGATGCCATGATCAAACCACGATGCGACCCCGAGAATTCGTTCGCTTTACCGTCAATACGCTGAAGAAGTCGAGCCGCGAGCGTCCCGCTGATCACAAGCCCGAAACCCCAATTGATCCAACACGTTAGACAGGAACACAAAGCCACGAGATAAACCGCACCGCCGAGCGTGCGCGGCCAATCGACGCATGCGTCAAGCACGCGCGAAATGAACGGCGTATGCGAAAGCCCGAATCCTGCCACAAGGATCAGGCACATCTGCAGGGCAAAACGAAGAAAACCCGGTGAGAATATGCCGTCCAGCCAGATCTGCAACAGCTCCGTACTTCGCGCGGGCACACTTTCGCCAAGTCGAGACGCGTCACCGGGCGCAAACAGTGCAACGACGTAAACGAGGATGGAAAGCGAACACGCAATGACAAACGGATCAGGCAACAGCCTGCTCGATAATCCGGAAAGACGACGGGCCAGATAGGCTAGCATGGAAAAACCCAGATAGAACAGCGACAACTCGTCCAACGATCTTCAATGTGCCTTCAACGCCGCGTATCTTGATCGCGAGACAGCAACAGCACAATGCCGATCAACCATGACCAACACTGGAGGCACTATTTCCTTGCGTTGGGCTGGTAATGGTCACATAATCGAGGCTCGTAACAGTTCACAGGAAATCGGTCCGGGGAGATGAATCTATGTCACAACGCTGGTTCGAGCTCATCATTCTGATTATCGCGTTTCTGGTTGCCACGTCGCCATTCACACGCGCGGACGATCAGCCTCGCGATGCGGAAGCAATCGTCCGGGGTATGATCGATCATATGGATCAGGTTAGTACCTTCCGAACACAAGCCAACATGGAATGGCGATGCGATGATCCGGACTTCCCACTCATTGATGCCGTCAAGTACACCATCGCCTACGGTGAACCGAATCGCTTTTCATTGAAGCAGAAATCCGGCGACCTTGGCGCCGATGTCATCAGTGACGGAACCGCGTTGATGGTCGCTGTACCGTTCCGTTCTGCATACACGCTCAACAAGACAGGCGGAACAAAGGACGGCTTGAAACGGGGACTCGACTCAGCTGCGACCATGACAAACATGCCGGGAATCGAACTGCTCAATGCCATGGCCAACAAGAACCTGAGCCGTTTTCTGCTGGATGGAGTCGTCAACTTCGAGCATGTTGGCGATGAGTCGGCCGGGGGCAAACGCTGCAACCGAATCCGCCTTGAAAGAACGGAGTCCTGGTCGGAATGCTGGATCGCCCAAGGGAAAAAACCCGCACTGATGCGGTACACGACCGACATGCAGAATCGCGAGCAACGATTCGGCAATAGAACTCGCCCGAAGAAGATGAGAGGGTTCCGTGCTGAAGTCTCCTTCAAGAAGTGGAAGTTCGACGGCAAGGTGCGTGATAAGATGTTTGCCATCAAGCCGCCAAAGAAACTCGAGGCCGTCCCCACACTCAGCGCCCTCGTCCACGCACGGCCGCCGCACCCCCTGCTCGGCACAAAAGCACCCAAGCTGCAGCTTGACGACCTGAACGGCAGCCAGTTCAATCTCGCCGACCATCGCAATGAGTCGATCGTCGTCGTCGATTTCTGGGCGACATGGTGCGGCCCATGCCGGGCAGCGTTTCCAACGTTGATCGAAGTAACCAGTCGTTACGCGGATCGCGGTGTCAAATTCATTGCGGTCAACGTCAATGAGAACACCAGCCTCGTTCGCGACTATCTGAAGACGACCGGCTTTAATCTCAATGTGGTGATGGACGAAGAAGGGAAAATCGCACGCGCCTATCAAGCGCACGGTCTGCCACAAACTGTCATTGTCGACCGCGATGGCTCAGTTCAAGCCGTGCACCAGGGCTTCAGTCAAACACTCCGTCAGCAGTTGACAGAAGAGCTCGACGCATTGCTCGCCGGGAAGAAGTTGGCAGGAAAACGATGATCAGAATTGACCGACTCGACGCCGACAGAAGCGCCGTACTCGTTATCGATCTTCAGGAGAAGTTGCTTCCCGCAATTCAGGGAGCCGACCGAATTCTCGCGGCAACAACATGCCTTCTGAAAGGTGCCCGGGAATTCGGCATGCCGATCGTCGCAACAGAACAGTATGTCAAAGGCCTCGGACCGACGCAGACAGACATTCGCTCCTTATTCTCAAGTTTTAACGCTACAGTGATCGAAAAGCCGACGTTCAGTGCATGTGGTTATGAGCCGATCCGGAATGCGATTCGTGAAGTAGGCCGCACGCAATGGCTCGTCGTCGGCATCGAAGCCCACATCTGTGTCCTGCAAACGGCACTTGACCTCGCCACGCTGGACTACCAAACCTATATTTGCGCGGACGGCGTAGGCTCTCGCGCAACAATCGATTGCGAGGTGGCACTTGACCGGATGCGGCAGGAAGGTATGACGGTAGGCACTGTCGAGAGTTGCCTGTACGAAGTTTGCGACCGGTGTGATTCGGAACAGTTCAAGGCGCTGTTACCGCACGTGAAGGAAAAATCCAACGTCTCCTGATCCTTATCTATTCCACGGGTACCACTCCATTGTCCAGCTATGATGAATCCTACGATGTCGACGCCTACGCCGAGGAAGAATTTCTCGATGACGAAGGCCCCGACGAACACGACATCGCCCGGGCCGAATCGCTCGACGATTCCCTCGTGTGCCCGATTTGCTCAGCCGAAGTCCACGAGGATGCACAGCAATGCCAGTCGTGCGGCAACTGGATAATCCCCGTCGCCCCAGGAGGACGAACATCCGGAGCCCTTTGGTATGTCGTCGTCGGTATCGTGTTACTGGCATTCTTGCTGATCATGCTTCGATAATCACGGCTTGCCGTCGGCCGACACGCGCACAACATACTCATCCCCAGGAAGCCTTGTGATCCAGCCCTTCAATTGAAGGCTGACAATCCCGGCATTGACCTTGGACATGGCAAGTTCCGATTCACGAGAGATAGCCGGACTCGAACGGTGACCGGCGCGAATCGCACCGAGCACCCGCTGCTCTTCTGATGTCAATGAGCTGACATTTCGCGACAACGTGCATTCGCGACGGATCGGAGAATCGCTCATGATCGCACCAACCTCATCGAGCTCGGCCAGTACATCATCAAGACTTGTCACAAGCTTTGCCTGACCATCACGAATCATGCGGTTCACGCCGGCAGTCGTCGATGGCTGATCAATGCGACCCGGAACAGCAAAGACCTCGCGATTGTATTCTTGCGCAAGACGCGCGGTGATGCAGGCGCCGCTGCGACGCCCCGCTTCTATCACCAGCACCCCCAAAGAGAGTCCGGCAATCAAGCGGTTCCGACGCGGAAAATTGCCGGCAACAGGCGGAAGCTGTAAAGGATATTCACTGATAACAGCCCCACCCGAATCACTGATCTCCGTCGCAAGGGACTCATGCTCGGGCGGGTAGACAGCATCTACACCGCCGCCAAGAATCGCCACCGTGCGGCCACCAGCGTCCATGGCCGCGCGGTGCGCGGCAGCATCGACACCTCGAGCCAGTCCCGAAACGACGGTGAATCCACTCCCGCCCAGTGCCCATCCAAAACGTCGGGCCTGCTCGCGACCATAGTGCGAACAACGACGCGTACCCACAATCGCGATCGCGACGGCATCTTCCGGCTGCCACGTGCCACGAACAAAGAGACAAAGAGGTGGATCAGGAATGTAACGCAGCGGCGACGGATACGCGTCATCATGAAAACAGAGGATGCGAATGCCACGTTCCGCAGCCAGCCTGAGCTGCTTCCTCGCTGCAGACGGATCGCCGGCCGAGCGGATAGCCGCAGCCTTACGAGGACCGATCTGTTCCACCTCTTCAAGTAGCTTGGCGGGCGCCGCCAGTACCGCTTCGGGTGATCCAAAATGGAGCAACAGCCGCGAGGCCAGAATAGAACCAATATCCTTCGCAAGATGAAGTTGAAGGTATGGTAGTAAATCGAAAGAGAACGGTGACGGGGAACCAGGGATCGACATGGAAAAGAACTCCATCGACCCCTGTGGTATCAACTAAAACACACCAGGATTCTACATATAAGAGCACATCTGCCAACCGAGATGAATCGAACTTCCGACTGGTTACGCCTGAAGCCATGGCATCAGCGCCCGCACATTCTCACCGGCACGCTCCAACGGCGTATCACAGTCGGCCTGATACAAGGCATGAAAATTCGTAGCGCCGTTGCGATACTCGCTGATCCACTCTTTCGCAAACGCACCGCTCTGAATGGCATGAAGGATTTCACGCATGCGAGCACGCGTAGAATCATCGACTACGATCGGACCACGCGTCAGATCGCCATATTCAGCCGTATTGGAAATACGCTGTCGCATGGCACTGATACCTTCCAGATAAACCAGGTCAGCAATCTGCTTCAGCTCATGAATACACTCCAGGTAGGCCGACTCTGGCTCATAGCCTGCTTCCACGAGCGTCTCGAACGCAGCCTTCATCAACGCCGTCAGCCCGCCGCAAAGGATCGCCTGTTCACCAAACAAATCGGTCTCAGTCTCGGACGCAAACGTCGTCTTGATGATGCCGGCACGCCCGCTGCCAAGCCCCAACGCCCACGCCAACGCAGTCGACGTGGCGTGCCCGGAGTGGTCGCGTTCCACCGCCAACAGGGAAATCAGCCCCTTGCCGTCCACAAACAGCGAGCGAAGCAATGTGCCGGGCCCCTTCGGCGAAACCATCACAACATCGACACCTTCCGGAGGATCGATGTAGCCGTACCGAATATTGAAACCATGAATGAAACCGATGGTTTGCCCCGCTTCCAATCGGCCGGAGAGTTCGTCCGCATAGATCTCAGCAGCCGATTCGTCAGGCAGGCCCAGGATGATCAGTCGCGCACGCGAACAGACTTCTGCGGGTGACACGGGTGCGAAACCGTCAGCAACCGCTCGCGAAAAACTCGAACCTGGACGTTGGCCGACAATCACCTCATAACCGGAGTCGCTTAAATTAAGTGCATGGGAGCGACCCTGGTTGCCGTAGCCGACAACAGCAATCGTCGCGCCTTGCAGCGGATCCTTAACCAAATCGCTTGCCTGGTACAACGTCATGGGCATCGTTTCAACGTCTCCATTAGTATCGTCCAACGCCTTCGCACCATCGAACGGTCGCATGACCAGCTCGATACCCACGCCATCCACCGACTCATCTGACGATCCCGCCGGAGCATGTCGCCGGTTGCGAAACAAGGCGGGCCACACATAATACGGTCGCGCCGGGTGATGAATCACGCGCCGTTGATGCCCGAAGATAGCCTTGTTTGGGGAGAAAGGCTATCATCCGGCGACCGCCGCGTCCCGATTGAGCAAAATCATGGCCGGCACACAAGGGGCGTCATGTCATCCAGGCGTAATGGCAACGGTTTCGAGTCTTCCGGTGGTGAAGCGTCATGAAGCATGAGAACGACTTATCATCACGGGTCGCGGAAGCGCTGCACGTCGATACCGACGAACACGCCATGCGAAAACGCTTGCGTGAAGCACTGACCAACGCCCACGCCGCAGATATCGCGGACGCCTTGGAGACCCTCGAAAACGAAGACCGCTCACGCGTCCTCTTCGCCTTGGATCCACACACCGTCGCCGAAGTTGTCATCATGCTCGGCGAAGCCACACGTGGCGACGTCATGGAAGACCTCGACGTTGCGTCCGTCAGCGAAATCGTCTCCGAGCTACCGCCCGACGACGCCGCCGATGTGCTCGGTGAACTGTCGGCAGCCGAAACCGACGAAATCCTCGAGTATCTCCCCGACAACAAATCGGAACCCATTGAGCAGCTGCTCCTCTACGGAGACGAAACCGCCGGCGGCATCATGACGCCGGAAATCGTCAAAGTCCCGGCTACCGCTACCGTCGCCGACGCCGTCACCTATGTCCGTGATGCCGTACCCTATGAAGACCTCAACGACATCTTTATCGTTGATGAAGGACAACGCCTGATCGGTTGCGTACCACTACGCCGCCTCGTAACCAACACCCCGTCCGCGAAATTGATCGATCTCTGCGACCGCGACGTCGTCACCGTCTACGCCCTCGACGATCAGGAAACGGTCCTGCAGGTCATCCGAAAATATGACGCCCTGGAAGCCGTCGTCATTGACGATCAACGTCGGCTGCTCGGACGAATCACCCACGACGACTTGCAGGACGTAGCCGAGGAAGAGGCGGCCGAAGACTTGCTGCGCATGGCTGGTACCGAACTGGCGGAGTTTGAAAAGCAATCCGTTTTTCATGCGGCACGAATCCGACTGACCTGGCTGCTCCCCTGCATGTTCGGCATGCTCGCAACCGCGACCGTCCTCATCATCAGCGCGCAACGATTTGACCAGAAACCTGAGATCTGGATTGCACTGGGCTTCTTCGTACCAATGATCGGAGCGATGGGCGGTAACAGCGGAATTCAAATTTCCACGGTCATTGTGCGGACCTTCGCGACCGGAGCCGGTGGGCGATTACGAAAGACATTCTTACGGGAAGGGCGCATCGCACTCGTCATGTCCCTGCCCTGCGGACTGCTCGCCTTCATGCTGGTCTGGCTCAGTCTTCCCCTGCTGAATCCGTCAGTGCCATCTGCAACAGTCAGCAACGTGGCAACCGCCGTAGGCCTTGCCATGTGCTGCGCAATCGCCAGCGCGGCCATACTCGGCATCACGCTCCCCTACCTGTTCCGCTACCTGGGTGTCGACCCGGCCATCGCCTCAGGCCCGCTGGTCACAACCCTGAACGACGTCGTTTCCGTCGCCATCTATATGACCATTGCCATGCTGCTTATTCTGTAGCGCATTCATCAATCTGCATCTGAAATAGATACCATTGCGCTAGCCACGCCTCGAGACTGGGTTGACTAGAATTGCGACGAATGGCGTTACAAAATGCTTCTTGGGCCAGTTCGCTTTTCTGATGCAAAATAGCTCTAACCCCAGCGAAAAAATAGACTGTGGTTTCCTGATCAGGAACCCCCTCGGCCAAACCAATCACTTCTTCTAATTCACGTGTCCCATCCACGAGATCAACTAACGCAGTGCATAATGTAGTCTCTTCCGGGCAGTCCTCAGCCTGTTTCTTGGCGTCGGCAAGGAATGCGCGACGAATGCCCTCCTCTTTTTGCAGTACAGTCTCCCATTTCAACAGATGAAAAACTGTGAGGTAGAGCTGATTGTCAGTATGCTGCAGGCACCACTGCCAATCCGCGAGCGCGCCCGATATGTCTTGAGACATCCTCCGGAACGCTGCACGTGTTGCGACACGAAGGAGATTCTCTGTGGCCGACAGCGAATTCTCATCTACGGCATCTAAGTACTTGATCGCTTTGTCGAATTCCCGAAGGCGACGGTGCATTTCAATGAGCGTTCGTTGCACG
>JBMYUM010000199.1:0-7492 GCA_049605375.1 Phycisphaerae bacterium
ACGCAGCAGCACGGTCTGATCTTTCAACACCGTACGGGCGCGACTGGAAAGCAATTCATGCCCGAAATCATGTGCGGAGGAGCCGCCCTGGTTGACTTCAACGGTGATGGTCGACTGGATGCATATCTCACGAACGGTACAGAGAATCTCCCAGCGTACGATTCTTCCACCCAATGGACGAACCAACTACTGCCGCAAGGCAACAACGCCCACTTTGCTCCGGCCGTGGGTATGGGAGCAACGGACGCCGGTTACGGCATGGGCGTCGCCGTGGCCGACGTCAACCGCGACGGACGTATCGACATTTTCGTGACCAACTACGGACCGGATCGTCTATACATCAATGAAGGTGAATTCTCGTTTCGTGACGCAAGCCAGGATGCACTGCCGCCGCTCGACGGCTGGTCAGCCTCGGCTGCATTCCTCGATTACGATCGCGATGGCTGGCTGGATCTCTACATCACGCGTTATCTGGACAACAGTTCGCCGAAGTCGTGCAAAGATCGAGCCGGACGGCCCAACTATTGCAGTCCGCAGGCGTTCCCGCCGGCTCCAGATGTCCTTCTACGAAATGTGGAAGGGAAGCGGTTCGAAGACGTCAGTCACGCAAGCGGAATCAGAACGGTCGCTGCGGCGGCAGGTTTGGGTGTCACCTGCGCAGATTTTGATCAAGATGGTTGGGTGGACATCTATGTTGCCAATGACGGCTACCCCAATCACCTCTGGCACAATCGTGGCGATGGTACGTTCGTGGAGATCGGAATGACATCCCGCGCCGCGCTCAACGCACAGGGAAGCACGGAAGCCGGTATGGGGGTCGTCGCAGCGGATTTTGACCACGATGGATGGACCGATCTCTTCGTGACGCACCTGACCAATGAAAGCAACACGCTGTATCGAAACCTAGGCGGAGACCGTGGGTTCGAAGACCGTTCCATGCAATCAGGACTCTCAGCGGCCAGTGTCCCCTACACCGGATTCGGAACCGCGGCGTTTGATGTGGAGTTGGATGGAGACCTGGACCTGCTCATCGCCAATGGCCGCGTCACCAGAAGTGGTTCGCCACCAGAAGAGACGCCAAGCGATCGTGTCACTCAGCGTTTTCGTCCCTACGCGGAACCGAATCACCTCTACCTCAACAACGGCGCGGGTTCGTTCATTCGATCTGACAAATGCGGTCAACTCTGTGACGCTGTCGAAGTGTCACGAGGACTGGCCACCGGCGACATAGACGCCGACGGCGATCTCGATGTGTTGGTCATGCAAGCCGAAGGCCCGGCAAGACTATTTCGAAACGACGCTCCACGATCCGGTGATTGGCTGATCATTCGGCCCGTGGTTCACCTGGACGGGAATATCAGCACGCCCGACTTAGGTGCAACAGTTGTCGTTTCCTATGGGCAGACTCAGCAGTCACGTGTCATTTCCAGCGCAGCCGGATACCTGACCGCCGTTGAACCGGTGGCACACTTCGGTCTTCCGAAGGGATTACCAACTGTGCAATTCGTCGTACACTGGACAGATGGAACGAAGGAGTCTTTCGTTCTCGACAAGTTCAATCAGTCGGTCGAAATCGTACGTGGTTCCGGCCAGCTGCAACGATAAGGCCTCAAGCACTATGAGAAGAAGCAGCGTCGTAATGATCGCAAGGATGTGCATCGCTCTGGCTCCCCTTTGGATCGTCGGATGCAGTGGCGATGACAAAGAGTCAGCGCCTGTGACGGACGCATCCAGCGCAAGCAATGAAACCAGGAAGGCAACCGAAATCCCCTTTCCGGATACGACGGAAATGGAACCACGCGTCGTTTCCGTTCTCGAGGATGCCCGCAATCGCGTCGTGACCAACCCGATGGATGCGATGGCATGGGGCAATCTCGGCGTCGCTTTCGACGCCCATTTCCTCTTTGATGAAGCTGCAACAGCCTATCGTCGTGCCAGTGAGCTCTCTCCGGACACGTTTGACTGGGTATACCATCTCGGCCACGTCGAAATGGCGCGGGGCGGAGACCTTGGTGAAGTCAACGAGTGCTTCAAACGCGCAGCCAGATTAGAAGAGAACTACGCCCCTCTCTACTGGCAACTGGGTGCCAACTTGATGGCATCGGACAAATTCGCCGAAGCGGCTGGGATGTTCAGTAAGGCACTGGCGATTGATCCAGACGCCGCAGTCGTCAAACGAGATCTGGGGCGATGTCTCTTGAAGGGCAAAGACCCACGCCGGGCGATCGCCCCCCTGGCCCAGGCCTTGGAAACGCTACCGGGTGACGCGACGCTGCTCAGCGCGCTGATCGAAGCATACGAGAGCGTCAAGGACACGCAGAGCGTCAGCGTGCTCAAGGAACGTTTGGCCGACGCGGCGCCGGGAACCGGTATGCCAGACCCACTCCGTGAGCGCATTCGTACCGTAGGCGTCAGTTCGACGATCAGTTCGGAACGAGCCGGAGCACTGCTGCAACAGGGAAGGTACCAGGAAGCCACGCGAGATTTTCACGTCGCCGCAATGGAACGACCGAAAGACGCAGGCCTGCAACTTGGGCTGGGCAAGAGCTACCTCTATGCCGGCGATCTCGACAAGGCACAGTTTCATCTTCAAAACGCTCTCCGACTCGATCCTGAACTCGTGGCCGCCCACATGGAAATGGGGCAAATCATGATGGCACGTCGAGAAGCACTGTCTGCCGGCAGTTATTTTCGCCAGGCGCTGCGACTCGCACCGGAAGAAGGACTCGCTTACGCCCAACTAGGGGCTGCCATGCTCGCCGCCAGTAATTTTCGAGAGTCGATCTTGGCACTCTCGACCGCCGAAAAATTCATGGAACTCAGCGGTGAAATGGAATGCAACCTGGCCGCCGCACTCGCTCTCGATAATCAACCCGACGAATCACTGGCGCGGTACGAAAGCGCAATCGAGAAACAACCCCGTTACGCACAAGCCCATTTCGGCATCGGCTACGTGCTGCAGAACCAGGGGCAGTATGCAGAAGCGATTCCACACCTGATCGCTGCCCTGCAGATCAACCCCAAACACGTTGACGCCATGACCTATCTGGGCCTGTGCCACCAACGTGTCGGCAGGCTCACCGACGCACTCTCAATCTATCGGGAGGCGCTTCGACTGGAACCCAATCTGCCATTGGCACCGAACATGGACGCCCTTCAAAAATCAGTCGAACGCCGTCGTGCTGCGGGGGTGATCCAACCACCCTTTGATCGTGCTCCCGAATTTGCCTTGATGGCTAAGCGCCTCTTCAGATACGAACCCAAATACCTCGGCCAGGCGTATGCCGATCAACTGAAGCGTGAACTCGAGGAAGGCTCACCGGTAACACACGAACGGATCAATCTACAGGTCGAGTTGGCGCAGTCCCTGATTCAGATCGGCGATGAAGACGGCGCGGTCAGCGCCATTGAATCCGCCTTCTCGCTGGCCAACGCTACCAGTGGATACGAACCCAGCCCCGCCATGCATCGACTGCGGGCCCTGGTATATGTACGCAAAGCCGAAGTGCAGAACTGCATCAACCACCATAATGCTGATTCATGCATTCTCCCGCTCGAAAATGGAGGCGTCCACGTCGACCCTGCACCATCGCGCATCGCATCCGAAAGCTATACCAGATACCTGGAGAAATTCCCGGACGATCTCGGAGCAAAGTGGCTCCTCAATGTGACATTCATGATGCGTGGGGAATATCCGGACAAGGTGCCGGCAGACATGGTCATACCGCAGGGTGCACACGCAACGAAATCAGACTTCCCCAGATTCCGTGACATCGCACCGGCACTCGGGATTGCACCGTTTGACCTGTGTGGGGGCGTCGTCATCGATGACATGAACGGCGACGGGCGCCTCGACATCGTCACCTCAACGTTTGATCCGTCAGGACCACTCGCCTGTTTTCGTCGCGAAGCAGACGGCACATTCTCCGATCAATCCGAACCTTCCCGCCTGTCGCAACAGTGTGGCGGGCTCAACGTGGTCGGAGCTGATTATGACAATGACGGCGATACCGATCTTCTCATCCTTCGCGGTGCGTGGATGTATGACGCCGGGAAACTTAGAAACTCACTGCTTCAGAATGATGGAAACGGTGTCTTCACCGACGTCAGTTTTGAATCAGGCATAGCGCTGCCGGCCTACCCCACCCAAACAGCAACGTGGGCAGACTTTGACAACGATGGGGACCTCGACCTCTACATCGGCAATGAATCACGCGCCGAATTGGAGCCGAACACGCCGGGCTTCCCCAGCCAACTGTTCGTCAACCAGGGTGACGGCACGTTTATCGATTACGCTGATGCCGCCGGCGTCACCAATGATCGGTACTGCAAAGGCGTTGCAGCTGGTGACTACGACAACGACGGTGATATGGACATTTACGTGTCCAACAACGGTGCCAACCGACTCTACCGAAACAACGGCAACCTGATGTTCACCGATGTCAGTCAGGACGCCGGCGTATGGGAGCCTGCCGGTCGAAGTTTTGCCACCTGGTTCTTTGACTATGACAACGATGGTTGGCTGGATCTCTTTGTCGGCGCCTACGATGGTACGATTGCCGACCTGGCCGCGGACTACCTCGATAAACCGTTTGCCGCCAACAAACCACGCCTGTATCGCAACAACGGGGACGGCACCTTTTCAGATCAGGCGGAGTCCGCCGGGCTCCATCATGTCTATATGCCGATGGGGGCAAGCTTTGGCGATCTGGATTATGACGGCTACCAGGACATCTACCTTTCGACCGGCGACCCATCCTTTGAAACGCTGGTACCCAATGTGATGCTACGCAACATCGAAGGCAAACGATTTGAAGATGTAACCATCAAGGGTGGTTTTGGCCATGCCCAAAAAGGGCACGGCGTCGCATTTGCCGACCTTGATCAAGATGGCGACCAGGATATTTATAACCAGCTGGGTGGGTTCTATCCGGGCGATCGATTCTCCAATGTTCTCTACGAAAACCCGGGACTCGGAGGCAAGTTTGTCGTCGTTGAATTAGCTGGTACGACATCGAATCGTTCAGCTTACGGAGCTCGTGTGTCTGTCACACTGGAAAGTGACGCCGGCGATCGAGTCGTTCATCGTGCCGTTGGAAGTGTCAGCAGCTTTGGTGGAACACCCCGACGACTTGAAATCGGACTCGGTAACGCAAACCGGATCAAGGCGATTCAAGTCACATGGCCCGTAACCGGGAAGACGCAACGCGTTGAAGATCTGGCATGCAATCAGATGGTTCGGATCACCGAAGGCAAGAGCGAATGGGAAGCATCACCGCTGCAGCCGTTGCCATTCCCCGCCCTGGATACGAATGGCCACGACCATCACCATCATGGGCATCACCACGGGCAATGATCGGCAGTCCTGATGCTGAGGAGTAGTGACTAACGGGTCGAGTACGTGCTGAGCCGATTCAGCATGTCACGGCACAGCACTTCAATCAGAGGGTCAATGACCGGCGGCTCGTATCGACGAACAGATCGCGACGAAACGGAATCGATCCATACCGCTTCGTAATCAAGACCGAGAAACTGAAACACTCGTGGCCAGCTCTGATCGGCCTCCTGCACAAGTTGCTCGTACCCCATCAACAACGTGTCACCGTGACCATCGAGCCCGTTCAACCAGAATTGCTGATTACGCAGATACCAGATCAAAGCACGGGCGGATGCGTCCGTGATGTCGCGGTCCATGTGGAAACGAATCAGTTCGACACACCCCGGCGACAGATTCTCGGCGCGCCAGTTCGCGGTTTCGCGGTCATGAAGTATGTAGTGCAGATAACGCCGGTGTTCACGAAACTGACGCAGCGATGAGTTCACGACGTCATGGTAATGACGGTAGAGCCAGATCACGCGCCCATCCGGAAACGCGTCCAGCAGCCACTGTGCACGCTGACTGTCACAGATCGCTTTGAATACCGCGACCGGCGTGTGCGTACGTTCCACAAGTGGCGCAAGCTCTCCAATCGTCTTAAGCCGGTACCGCTCGAACGCTTCGGAGTCCGTCTCGTTGTAGACCGTGATACCGGGACACCGGCCGAGGGTATCCATGAACATGTTGGTACCCGAACGCTGCGCCCCAAGTACAAAGACAGGACGACTCTGACCTTCAAAGCCCTGGAATCGGGCGCGCAAGCCTCGAACAAACTTGATGGCTTGTTGGCGTCGGGTCAGCACAGTTTGAACTCTCAAAACGGTTGAGACTCACCGGGAATCACGGCACCCGCGCACGCGGAATCCCGGAGCGGGTCTTCGAAACACGTACGAATCTACGATTTCATCGGACGTTCGATGGCGCGACATGAGATGGCTCACACAGCGCCTGCAATAGAAACGGAAAGAGACGTAGCGGTTGATCGGAAGCGAGCAAGCAGGCAGGTCAGCCCCTGAAAGGGAATCCCCAAAATCGGCGGTGAAAGAAATCCGAGGGCAAGAAAAATGGGTGGCTCCAAAAATGGCGCAAAAAAAATGGGCGGCCAGCACTTGGAGGATGCTGTCCGCCCACGAGATTACCCCACTTTGGTCGCGTTCGAAGATTTAACCGACCGGTGGAAGTTTGTACACCCCAAAAATAGAAACGGTCACGGATACCGAATCCGCAAGCCCGGGGTGCGACGGCATACCGAAATCAGTGACATTGAGATCAAACGTCGTTTCACCACCGAGGACATAACCGTTGTCGGTCTTGCGCGTACCGCCCACGACAAACTCAACCGTCATGGGAACTGTCGTGCCCATGAATGTCATGTCTCCCTTTAATTCGAACTTGTTATCACCGATTTTCTTCGACTTACTGGTCGTGAATCGTGCTTCACTGAACTTCTTCACATTGAAGAAGTCATTTTTGCGCAAGTGCTTGTCACGCCCCTTGTTGGCGGTGTCGACACTCTTCATTTCCACTGCGCAGTCAATCTTGATGTTCTTCGGCTCGTTTCGATCGTCGAGAATCATCTTGCCGCTGAACTTGTTGAATCGACCATGAGCGTAGTTCATCTCTTGTCGCATGACCTTGAAAGTCACAGACGAGTGAACCGTGTCAATGTTGTACTCAAACTCCGCTGCCTGCGTGGCGCCAACCAGAAAAAGAACACCCAAGGCCGGGAAAAAGGCGGTTTGCTTCTTCACAACGCACTCCTTGAAAAAGGAATTCACACCGGGCGGCGTTACGGTTACCGCCTACGCGGAGCATACTAAACCATCAATGGAGCACATGCCAAGAT
Source organism: Phycisphaerae bacterium (assembly GCA_049605375.1). Classification (GTDB taxonomy): domain Bacteria; phylum Planctomycetota; class Phycisphaerae; order UBA1845; family UBA1845; genus JADFOB01. The sequence goes on from JBMYUM010000199.1 coordinate 7,224, forward strand.
GCCGCAGCCGCCATCAGTACCGTGCCAGGCGCCCCCCCCCATCGAAACAGGACACGCCCACGCCCGCCAACCGTTGTGACGTTCCGGGTCCACGATCGCAGGGCGTGACAGGTCTATAAGCCTATGTACAATAGAACGCTTCGCTGGCATCAGGAAAGGCACGAGCGGTTTCGGAAGGCGTGCCTGCAGACCCATGCCGGCCCCTGGAGCAATTCAAGGAGTCTTTCGTTTGCCCTGCACCAAGAACAAACATTCGATCCTGACGATCC
>JBMYUM010000200.1:0-7479 GCA_049605375.1 Phycisphaerae bacterium
GTGCCTCTTTTTCAACTTCTTACGCTGCGCGGCCTGCTCACGATGGGGCTCATCTACGCGCTTGCACGGGCGCTTGGCGCGCTGCGCTGGGACCTGTCGCGGGGCGATTGGATGCTCGTCGGATGGCGCTGCCTCGGCGAGATCGGCGCCGCCTGGTTCTTCCTAACCGCGCTTTTGAACATGCCGCTTGCCAACGTCTCCGAATACGCTCGGATGTTTGTCAGCGGCGTCCGCAGTTCGTGTGTCACCTGGGCAATGAGGTCTTCACGCGCCTGCTCCGCACGTGATTGCTGAGTTATGTCGCGTATGAAGATCAGGCACTCACCCTGATGCCGCGCTCGTGACACTGGAAGGATCCAGATGCGGTAGACATTCTCGTCATTCTTGATCGGGGATTCGATGCGCACCACTTCGTTGCTGGGAAGGAACCGGCCCTCGGGCTGCAGAGCAGAACGCAGCAGCGATCGCACCGCTTGACCGATCTCGGTGTCCGGAAGGTCCGCAACCGTTCCGTGGCGAACGGAATCAGCGTTCCATTCGAGTAGCCGGCAAGCAGCATCGTTGGCATATTCGAGTCGATCTTCCTCGGTTACCACAATGATGCCATCCGGCACGGCATGGAGAGCATCGGACAGCATTCCGCCGCCTGATTGTGAGAGTACCCGCGAAAGCTCCTTGTCTGCATCGCGACGTCGAAGCTGATCCATGGAGTCCTGTGCGAGGTCCAGAAGCTGATTCCAGGCTACGGTTGCTGCATCACGTTCGTCCGCAATTCGAAGAGCGTTCAGATCTTCCTGGATCGAAGCTCGATGCGTTCGGAGGCAGTGGGCGATTCTTGAGATGTTTCGGAGCTGTTCGCGCAGACAGCGATACACCACGAATAGCGCCCCCAGAACAATGAAGGCAATCAGTAGCAACCCGAGTTCCTGTCCGAGCCCGATGATGTTGCTGTGCTTCGGAATAGAGATCTTGACCAGGTGGGCGCGTTCACCGGCCGAGGTTGTTCCGACAATCCGAGCCAGCAACTCGTAACTAGAACGGTCCGCGGAAGTCGATGAACGATTCATCGTCGCATCGCCATCTGGATTCGGTTGAATCGCCGGAGGGGCCTGCAGGATTCCCGGTGCAATGGACTCAAAGTCGTTCAGGGGCGTTTTCTCCGCGAATGGCGAAGGTCCCGCCTGAATTGCCAGGATGCCGGTGCTGTCGTAGATCGCGACGGAGGCACCGTCCAGGTGTTCGGTAAAGCGCCGTATCGCAGCACGCGCCGCAGGAACAAAGGCCTCACCCTCCGCAGCGTTCTCGCGTTGCGCTAGATCACGAACGAGGCCTTCCGCTGCGTAGTAGGCTGACTTGTGGTACCAACGCGTCGACTCGCGACGAACAGCGTCCATACCGTGTTGCGCAATGGCAGCGAGGCCGACAAGGAAGATCAACACGATGGATAGCCCGAACCACCGCGGAACCTCTTCGGCTGTGAGAAAACTCTTAATGGAACGTAGTAAGTGACTCACTGCTTTGCGGACCCTCTCCGTTAGATCTAAAGGTACGTGCTTGCTTATCGATGGGCTTCTCGATTCCCTTAAGCATACGAAATGCGATGCGGACCTGACCGACGGAGGCCGGTGGGAATGCACTGGAGGACGTGGAAACCAAGGCGGAAAACGGGCTGGAAGACGCACGATTATCGAGCCGTTCGTCGACTGCGTGCGGAGAATCTCACAACGAATTCACAGCCAGCACGCCGAGGATTGGGAACTTTTGTCATCATGACCATGTGTTGGTTTCGTAAGAATCGATGCATGATCGGATCAAGCGCGAGCCGGTCAGCACCCGATATCTTCGTTACCGATAATGTTGGAACGGTCAGCGTACCCACACCTACTGCACCAAGGCGCGTCGAGCCAAAGCAGCTCTGGTGAACCCCAATAGCGTCTGACAGCAATTTGAGACGGGAAAGATCGCAAACTATGCGTGTTTTGGTGACAGGTCATCGTGGCTACATCGGCTCGGTTCTGACGTGCATTCTTCGCCACGCACGATTTGATGTCGTGGGGTTGGATTGTGATCTATACGGCGACTGCACGTTTGGGCGGATCGACGAGACCATTCCCACCTTCGAGGGCGACGTACGAGACATACAGTTTTCAGATCTGACGTCGTTCGATGCCATTATTCACCTCGCGGCCTATCCCGAACACCTGGAAGATGACCGACTGTCCGAAAAAGCCGCCGCGCTCAATCGTGACATGACCATCGAGCTGGCTGAGAAGGCCAGGATGGCGCGCGTTTCACGGTTCCTGCTGGGATCAACCACCGCCGTCTATGGGCAGGGTGCGGGGCATGTTTTCGATGAAGATGACCACCCTCGACCGATTGATCTGGCCTCAAAGTACCGCCTTGAGGCCGAACACGCGGTCCTCGCCATGGGCGGGGCCCGTAGCGATAGCGCTTTCGAGCCAGTTATCGCCCGAATTGCCGAAGTCTATGGCGTCTCGCCACGCTTGCGCCTGGATCAGGCCGTGAACGATATGGTTGGCGCGGCGGTAGCGACCGGTCGCGTCGTACTGAATCAGGGTAGTGGCGGCTGGCGGTCACTGGTGCACGTAGAAGATGTCAGTCGCGCCATGGCTTGCCTGCTCAAAGCCGGACGCGGCAATGTCAGTGGGCAAGTTTTCAACCTGAGCTGCCCCGATGAACATTATCAACTCGTCGATATTGCCGATCAGATCATCGAGTTCATGCCTATGGTGACCCGCTCAGTACTCTGGAACGACGCCGATCTTCGAAATCGCCGTACCAATGGTTCAAAACTGACCAGGGTGTTCGGCGAGTTCTCCTATCGCTGGAAACTACCCTTGGGTATCCAGCAACTGCGTTCCGCCTTTATCAGCACTGGAATCGCCGCTGGCGAATGCAGATCCGATCGGTTTCGGCGCGCTTCCCGGTTCGCCGGCTTGATCGAAGTCGATGGTCTTGATGATCGTTTCAGGGTCTTGGGGGATGTCTCGACCCAGGATCAGGTTGCCTGATTTCACACGCGTCCGAGAATACAAACGCTCCGTTGCTTTTCTTATCGGACACCGTGTCTATCATCAGGGAACAGGCGACGCTGTGAATTTCTCATGCCAACGTGGTGGTGAATGGCTTTCAGCGGTTTCCCAGGGTACAACCTTCTCGTACATTTCTACTTATGTCAGAACGACTTGCATTCGAGACGGCGCTACAGCAAGGCTGTGATGAAATCGGCGTGCAGTTGCTATCATCTGCTGTGGACATACTGGCTGGGCACTGGAACGCCATGTGTTCCGCCAACCAGGTAGTCAATCTCACACGTATCACCGACCCGATGGATGCAGCACGGAAACACTATGCTGACAGTCTGGCGTTGATCGCATCCGGACGCCTCAAGGCGGGGGATGGACCGCTCCTTGATATTGGCACCGGCGCAGGGTTCCCAGCCGTCCCGCTCGCCTGTTCGGATAACGAGCTCGACGTAACGGCCATCGATAGTCGCGGTAAGAAAATTCAATTCCTGCGCGACTGGTTGCTGGGGCAGCCGTTTGAGGTTGTGCGCACCGATACGCGCGAGGCGGCGGGGCAAGCCCAGGACCCAACGCTGATTCCCGAAGAAGTTGATCGTGATGCCTTGGCGCTACCCAATTTGACGATCGTTCATGCGCACAGCGATCATTGGGAATCGGAAAGGGTGTACACCTGGGTCGTCGCTCGCGCTGTCGCCGCCGAGAAAGCGTTGCACCATGCCGAACGGCACCTCTCGCGGGATGGAACAATCGCCCTTTTCAGTACGCCAGGTGCGGATTTTAAGGGAGTCGCGCCGCGAGGGATTCGAATGGTGGGTACCTATGATTATGCGTTTTCCAGCGACGACGGACCGTTGAATCGGCGCCTCGCTTTCTTTCAACGGGGCTGATATGGAATTCAGCTCAACCGCCAACTGTCCGATATAACCTGCATTGGCGGCGATTGAGAGAGCATTGCATGTCCCATTCATCAATTGCGGAAGTACTCAGCCAAATGACCTCTGCGTTTTCTCGGCTGCATGTCGAGTCGGTAGAGTCGGCGGTTGAGATACTCTACAAGACACAGTACGCCGGCGGCACGATCTACGTTTTTGGCAACGGTGGAAGTGCGTCGACCGCGTCGCATCTGGCCGTAGACATGAGCAGGCGGCTCATGACCGATACCGGTCGTCGCATACGAGTCATTGCACTGAATGACAACGTGCCCTGGTGTACGGCCGTCGCCAACGACAACAGCTACGACGAGGTCTTTGCGGAACAGTTGCGGATTTTTCTGCAGCCCAACGATCTGGTTGTGGGCATCAGTGCTTCCGGCAATTCCCCCAATATGATCAAGGCGTTCGATGTTGCCAAGTCGATGGGGGTGCCGCGACTGGCCCTGGTTGGCTTTGACGGCGGGCACATGTCGAGGATGGCGACAGGGCGAATCTGGGTTGACTCAGACGACTATGGTGTCATCGAAACCGCGCACGTGGGCGTTACCCACCTGCTGGTAGATGGTCTGGTTCAACGTTGCCTAGCGATGGAGAACGTTTCGCCGATTTTCTCAAAATCGAGAAGCCAGGTGTCAGGCCACGGCGCTGTGACGCGAGCGGTGGCGACATGAATCAGCCTCCGGCCATTTCGCCGCCGGATACCGCTGGTGATACGACGAATGCGTTACACTCGACGTATCACCACCCGTCGTTCTGGAACGCTGTACTGCCGGCGTACGACGATGGAGAATTGCACGTCTTTCATGAGGCTGGCATCACGATACCACTGATTGTGCGTTCGATTCCACGCGATGTACGTGATTCGTCACCCGTGTACGAGAATCTCCGTGACGTGATCTCCCCCTATGATTTCGCTGGTCCATTAGCGAATGACAAACAACCCAACGACGGTTGGTCTGCTTTTCTGGCGTATGCACGCCGTCAGGGTTGGCTAACCGCATTCTTTCGATTTCACCCGTTGCAAACGAATATTCAGGCATGGTCGTCGCTACCTGCGTTGGACGTCGTGCCACAAGGGCGGCATGTTGTTGTCGAACTGGGATCAGCCGATACGGAGGGTTTGCTCACACGCTTCAAGCCGCAGGTGCGCCGCGATCTGAAGGTCGCCGAACGCGCGGGCGTCCAGTGCGATCTGATTCCTCTGGATATTGAAGGTGTCGGTAAGTTTCACGAGCTGTATACCAAGACGATGGTACGTCGCGAAGCACCGTCCTTCTTCCACTTCCCAGTTTCATTTTTCGAGAATCTTGCCGGTCTGAATACAAGTGATGCCGTACGTGTCTGGTTACTTCGCGCTGATTTGCAGGGTGAACTTGTTTCTGCTTCGATCCTGCTGATTGACGGTAGTACAGCGTTCTATTTCTTGACGGGCTTCGACTATGCATATCGTCAGGCGCGGCCGATGAATGCGATGGTGTATCATGCCTGCCGGATGCTTCCGGACCTGAATGTCAAACAGCTGTACCTCGGTGGAGGGCCCACTGGTGTCTCCGATTTCAAGTCAAGATTTGCTACGACGATGGTTCCGTTTTACATCGGCCGTGCCGTGTTTGACCACGAAACCTACGATCACTTGTGTTTGCAGTATCCCACATCATCTTACTTTCCGGCGTACCGTGATCCGACGCATGCGACCGCAGAGACTTGACTTCTTCTGACGTTGGTCTTGCGGCTGAACGACTGACGTTCGTATTGAGTTCAAGCACCTGGAATTCACATTCGCACTTCAAGGCTGGTATCCAGGATGCCGATATTCGGCCTATGGGTGTCTCCGTCGACCCATTTGGGCCATCGCATGGAAGTTGTCAGTCATGGCAGATATCTTTTTATCCCCGTATGTTCGTACATACTGGGCGTTGCTTAACCAACGCTTCCAGGGGAAAAGGGGATTTTGCATCTTTGGGGCGGGGGCGCACACCCGGTGGCTGCTTTCAGTCACACGGGACTTGCCGCGTCACAATCTCCGGCTGATCCTTGACGACACACCTCGCACCTCAGAAATAGAAGGCATTCCGGTCTGTTCGCCAGCAGAATTCGATGCTTCGTGTGTTGATGCCGTTTTGATTTCTTCTGATCAGTGGGAATCGAAACTTGCAGCACGTGCTATGCAACAGTGGGGTGATTCTCTTGAAATTATTCGGCTCTACGAGGGGATTCCCGAAGGGCCCTATGATAAGCAGGATGATCGTACGGTCTGTCGTGATTTGATAGAAACCCGAACGGCCGAGCATCGAGTATCGACATCTCAGCACCTCGACGGGAACCGAGTCGCATTGGTATCGGCGTACCCTAAAGCCCGCGAAGCCAAGTTGGCGATTGCCATTCGGCATGCCGGGTGGGAACCGATCCTGATCTTTGGGCAAGAACCGGCATACGATGCTGATCGCTATTTTTCTCAGTCCCTGCAGTACCAAAACGAATGGCATGCCCTTCGTCTGGCCTTGGAATCGAACTGTGCTATAGCGCATGCAATCGCAAACAGTGACTACCGGCTGGCATCGCGATTTGTTGAAGATGCTCCCATCCCCGTCGTTGTTGACACATACGACGTCATCGCGGGGATGTACACCGAGTCATTTCTCCAATCGCATCCAAGCTTTGTTCATGAGTTGGCGCGAGAGCGTTTCTGCCTTGAGAATGCTGATGGACTTTGCTGTCGAAGTCGAGAGGTTGACCATCTGGAAGAGTACTCCGGTTATCGCGTAGGTCCTCGCCTGCTCCTGCCTGATGGATGTTGGAATGGTTCCGGTGTCGCCACGCCATCCGCGTCATCATCGTTTGATCACGTGTCCGATGATGAACTGCACACGGTTTACGTAGGGCACATGCATCCAAGAGAAGAACCTGACAGTCCGTTCCATGCCCATGGTTCAAAACTGTGGCTGGCGGAGACTCTTGCGAACGCTGCCGTTCATTTTCATGTCTATCCATTCTTCGGTAACGCGTATGAGATGGAGACTGGCTATCAGCCCTATCGTGAACTAGCCGCGCGTTCTCCCTATTTTCATTGGCATGAGCCTGTGGCGCCCGATGCGCTGATCCCCGTACTTTCCAACTATGACATGGCGCTGTTTGTTTACAATGAGCTGGCACAACCTGATTGCCCCGCGAACACCTACTCCGATGCCAAATTCACGACCGGTGCCAGTAACAAGATCTTCGATTTTATGGATGCTGGTTTGCCGGTCGCGCACACCGCTTTCCCCGGTTCATATCAGTCAGCGCTGTTGAAGGATCAAGACGTCCTGATTGACTTGAACAATGTTGTACCGTCCGACTGGTCTGCATTGTTCGAGAGTTTGGACCACGACACGTTGAAGAAGCGAGCTGCGGATGCTCGTCAGGCTTATGATATCCGAAATTCGGCATCGGGATTGATTGCGTTCTACGAGATGTTGATTCAGACCGATCGGACGCGAACGGATCGGTCCGGTCCGGTT
>JBMYUM010000201.1:0-7461 GCA_049605375.1 Phycisphaerae bacterium
GTCGGGTTTCTTTCCTTTGAACCGCGAGCTAGCCTTGCGTGAGCTGCGTTCGCTGGGCCTTTAGGGTACCTCCTTGGCATCATTTCCGGGTTTGTGCATTTCGCAATCTCTGTCTTTCTTTGCATTTTCGGTTCGTTTTTGAGAGGTTGCGTGCGTGTGGATCGTCCTCCTGAGAGCAGCCCACTACGTGCGTAGTTGGTCGCGATGTGGAGAAACCCGAACAGGGGTGTACGGCTTGCATCCTGGGGACATCTCACGCCTGTCGGCGGTCGGTGTCGTATCGCGCTGTGGCTGTTCAGTAAGGAGGAATCGGATGTACCAAGACGATTCAACATTGCGTTTGCGGATTCAGAAGTTGGAAGGTCGCCTGCGAGGCATGATGGCGTTGGCTGTTGTGGCAGCGGGGTGGGTTTTATTAGACCGCACGTCACCGATGGCGGTCGGCGCCGGTGGCGATGGTGATACGAAGGCGGGGCCACAGGAGATTGTGGCTTCTCGGATCGTGATTGTGGATGAGGCGGGTCGCCGTCGCATGATCATGGGTTCCGACTATATGAAGGGTCGCGTATCTCATGCGACCGGGCTGTTCGTATTCGACAAGGAAGGCACCGAGCGAGGTGGTTTTTCAACCATGGATGACGGCTCGGTTGTGTTTGCGTTGGATGCACCGAATGGCGTGGGGAGTCCGATGCGTGACCGCCTTGGTATGAAGGTTCACGCGAATGGGGCTGCGACGCTTTCGATGATCGATAACAAGACGATGATTCCTGTTCGACTTGTCAGTGACGCGGACGGCGGTGGTGGCCTTGAGTTCTACGATTACGACTTGGATGCCCGCAAGGTGGCGATCAAGCGTGTTGGATTCGATGGTACGCACAGCCGCACACAGTCGTTGGACTGATTGGTAAGGAGGAAATCGGCGCGGACGAGCGCTTGCGGTGGGCTTGGCTGTGTCATTATCGGTCGCGCAACCGTGCCCGAGGTCCGATAATAATTATTAGGCAAAATTCACAGTCATTAAGTACGGCTTAACGACATGGCGACTGCCCTGGGCTCCCTCCTCTTGAGGGTGTCTGGGGCGTTTTGTTATCGGGCCTGTTCAACGGCGGCAAGTTGGATGTGAATTTGGTACGAATTTGCGGGCGCCACTTCTCCTGACCGGTCATCCCGATTGTCACGTGATGAGAGTATTGCATTGTTTTCGAGCGCGATTTGAGCTATTCTCGGCGGTTAGCGGTTTGAGATTTGGGGAAGGAAAAGAAGCAATCCAGATCTTACGCACTCTTAAATTGTCGGGTTTTTGATCGGATAAGGGACATGGTCCGCGCATCGTGCATGCGCGAATCGGTGGAGTTGAACGAAATGAACATTTTGTTCTGTGGTATTTCGAAGACGCGCGCATGGTCATCAGTATGCGTGCTCGCAGCGGCGTTTGGCTTTTGCTTTTCGTCGACGACGGTCATGGGGGCTGAACTGTGTGGTCAGACCGTCGATGCAGACATCTGCATCATGATCGACCGTACCGGTAGTACGAATGCGAGTGAGCTTGGTGAACAGCGTGATGCTGTTACGGACCTTCTCGCTGAGTTCGACGCTCTGCCGCTGACCAAGCCGCGTGTTGCCATTGGTTCGTTCAACGGACCTTGCGCTTTCAGTCAGAGCGGTTGCGGCGCGATCACTGACCGTGCTCGTATCCTCAGCTCACTGAACGGCAGCTACGGCGACGATGAGATGGGTTGTGACGGTGATGGTGACGTTTATGACACCGTCGACTGTATCACGACTGGTCCTACTTCGGGACAGACAGATTTGTCGACTGCGATTGACGTCTGCCAGGCTGAGCTTGATGCAAACGCCAACCCGAGCACGCCGAACTACATTATCGTCATTACCGACGGTATCCCGAACATCCCGAACAATTCACCTTGCACTGGTTTCTGTGACTGCCAGTTTGCTCGTGACGCTGCGGCGACTGCAGCCGACAATGCTCGTGCCGCCGGAACACAAGTTTTCGCCGTTCACTACACCGGAACGGGTGCTGGTTGCAGCGCTGCCGATGATGTTGTTGCCATCAACTTCCTCCAGACTGAAATTGCTGACGACGCTGACAGTTACCTCGAGGGTGACGACGGTCTTTCACAGATCTTTACCGAGACTGTTGACGAACTCAGCTGTGATGACATGGACGAGTGCACGAACGATACGTGCGTCGACGACAAGTGCTCGTACACCGACGTTCCGGAATCGTGTGGCGACGGTTGCTGCACCGGTTCGGAAGACGGCTGTTCCTGTCCGCAGGATTGCGGTCCCGAAGTATGTGGTGATGGCATCTGTAACACGGCCTGTGAAGATTGCTCGAATTGCCCGGCCGACTGCGGCTGCGTGAATTGTGATGAGCAATGCGTCGCCGGTACTTGTGTTGCTGATCCGGTCGATTGTGACGACAGTGTCGCTTGCACCGTTGACAGTTGCGACCCGGCCACCGGCGATTGCGTCAACACGCCGGATGACAGCCTGTGCGACGATGGCAATGCATGCAACGGCGTAGAGACCTGCGATCCGATCAACGGTTGCCAGGCCGGCACACCGGTTGATTGCAATGACAACATCGATTGCACGACCGATTCATGCGATCCAAATACCGGTCAGTGCACGAATGCTCCGGTCGATGCGGCTTGTGACGACGGTGTGTATTGCAACGGAACCGAGACCTGTGACCCGAACAATGGTTGTCAGGCTGGTACACCAATCGATTGCAATGACAACGTCTCTTGCACGAACGACAGCTGCAATGAAGACACGGATCAGTGCGATAACACGCCGGAAGATTCCAATTGCGACGATGGTGCTTACTGTAACGGTGTCGAGACCTGCGATCCGACCAACGATTGCCAGGCTGGCACGCCGATTGACTGCAACGACAGTGTAGACTGCACCATCGACAGCTGTAACGAAGACACCGATCAGTGCGATAACACGCCGGACAACAGCAGCTGTGATGACGGCAATCCATGCAATGGCATCGAGACTTGCGATCCGATCAACGGTTGTCAGGCCGGCACCCCGCCGGACTGCAACGACAACATTGATTGCACGACCGATTCCTGTGATCCGAACACGGGGCAGTGTGTGAATACGCCGGTCGACAGTGCTTGCGACAACGGCTTGTTCTGTGATGGTGTTGAGACGTGCGATCCGCTGAACGGCTGCGTCGGCGGCGATCCGGTTGATTGCAACGACAGCGTTTCCTGTACGGTCGACAGCTGTGACGAAGATGCAGATCAGTGCGTCAACTCGCCTCAGGATTCGCTCTGCGACAACACGCAGTTCTGCGACGGTGCAGAGACTTGTGACCCCATCAACGATTGTCAGCCTGGTACTCCGGTTGATTGCAATGACAACGTTTCATGCACCAATGACGTCTGCAATGAGATGACCGATTCGTGTGACAACACGCCGGACGATTCGAATTGCAGTAACGGTCTGTTCTGCGACGGTGTTGAGACTTGTGATCCGACGAATGACTGTCAGCCGGGTACGCCGGTTGACTGTGATGACTCGGTCGATTGCACCAAGGACAATTGCAACGAAGACACGGATTCCTGTGACAACGTTGCGACCGATTCGAACTGTGATGACGGCGTCGCATGCACGGTCGACGTCTGCGATGCGGTCAATGGTTGCTCGAATACGCCGGACGACAGTCTGTGTGACAATGGTCTGTTCTGCGATGGCGTCGAAACTTGCGATCCGGTCAACGGTTGCCAGTCGGGCACTCCGGTCGACTGTGATGACTCGGTCGATTGCACCAAGGACAATTGCAACGAAGACACGGATTCCTGTGACAACGTTGCGACCGATTCGAACTGTGATGACGGCGTCTCCTGTACGGTCGGCAGCTGTGATGCGGTGAATGGATGTTCGAATACGCCGGATGACAGCCTGTGCGATAACGGTCTGTTCTGCGACGGTTCGGAAATTTGTGATCCGATCAACGATTGTCAGGACCAGCCTGATCCGTGCGCTGCTGATCTCCGTTGTGACGAAGATAACGACGTTTGCGTCGACTGTCTGACAGATGCACAGTGTGACGACGGCAACGATTGCAACGGTGCGGAAGTTTGTGTTGCCAACATGTGCATGGCTGGCACGCCGGTGAATTGCGATGACGGCGTCTCATGTACGATCGACTCGTGCAACCCGGCCAACGGCGAATGCAGCAACACGCCGGACGATTCGATCTGCGACAACGGCCTGTTCTGCGACGGCACGGAAACCTGTGATCCGATCAATGATTGCCAGGCCGGCACACCGGTTGATTGCGGCGACGGTGTCAGCTGTACGGTTGACGCTTGCGACGAAGATACGGATTCCTGCACGAACACGCCGGATGATTCGATCTGCGACAACGGCGCGTTCTGCGATGGCGTTGAGACCTGCGATCCGAATAACGATTGCCAGGCCGGTACGCCGGTTGATTGCGGTGACGGTGTCAGCTGTACGGTTGATGCGTGCGACGAAGATACGGACTCCTGCACGAACACGCCGGATGATTCGATCTGCGACAACGGCGTCTTCTGTGACGGTTCAGAGACTTGCGATCCGAACAATGACTGTCAGCCGGGTACACCGGTAAATTGTGACGACGGCGTCAGCTGTACCACGGACGTCTGCGACGAGAACGCCGGCGAGTGCTCAAACACGCCGGTGGATTCGGTTTGTGACAACGGTCAGTTCTGCGACGGTGCAGAGACGTGTGATCCGATCAACGACTGTCAGGCTGGTACGCCTGTCGATTGCAATGATGATGTAAGTTGCACGGTTGATGCATGTGACGAAATGAATGACACCTGCACCAATTCGCCGAACGATCGTCTTTGCAGCGATGACAACGGTTGCAACGGTATCGAGGTTTGTGATCCGGTGAATGACTGTCAGCCTGGTACGCCGCCGAATTGTGATGACGGCGTTGCCTGCACGATTGACAATTGCGATCCTGACTCGGGTACCTGCGATAACGTTCCGGACGACTCGCTTTGCGACGACGGTAACTCCTGCAACGGTGCCGAGTTCTGTGATCCGCTGAACGGCTGTCAGCCGGGTCTGGCCGTCAACTGTGATGACGGTGTTGGCTGTACGGTTGACTCGTGCGACGAGAACACTGGTGCGTGCATCAATACGCCGGATGATAGCCTGTGCAACAATGGCGACTTCTGTGACGGCGTTGAAACGTGTGACCCGGTCAATGATTGCGTTGCCAACAACGTTCCGGATTGTAACGACGGCAATGATTGCACCGTGGACGTCTGCGACGAGGTTACGGACAGCTGCGTTTCAAATCCGAACAATGGCCTGTGCAACGACAACGATGATTGCACGCTCGATGCCTGCACGCCGAACGGTTGCACGAACACTAATCAGTGCGGTGCATGCTGCCAGGAAGACGGCTCTTGCGAGGACGTCACGCTCGGTGAATGCCTTGCGACGGGTGAGAGCTTCGAGGGTGTTGGCACGAGCTGTGAAGGTGACAACAACAACAACGGTCAGGACGATCGTTGTGAGCCGCCGAGCCAGGTTCCGACGGTTTCGACCTGGGGTCTTTTGATCCTGGCGTTGATGCTGATGGTCGTCGCGAAGATCCAGCCGGGTCGTCGCTTCGCTCAAGCGTAAGTTGCCGATCAGGCTGACTGAATAAGGACAACACCCCGTTGCTGCTTCGTGTGGCAACGGGGTTTTTTTGTGCGCCATACTTCCGGGGCCCGACCAGGGCTCGTCGCGTTCGATCGTTTTGTGATTTTGTTGCCTTTGCCTGCTGCTTCGATTCTGATCATCGACTCCATGCGTTTTGTAGTCGACGGAATTCGCTGATGTCGATGTCGCCGTCGTTGTCCATGTCGAAGAGCGTTGTGCAGTCTGGGTTACTTGGCTTTTGGCCGGGTCCGCTATGGCGGGCGCAACTGATGAACGGCTGATAGTCCTGTCGGTCGATGTAGCAGTCGAGATTCGTATTGGCTAACGGTATGCCGTTGTCGCCGTGCGGGAGTTCAACGATCCAAATCGGGCATGAATCCGCATCATCTGTGATCCCATCGTTGTCATTGTCATCATCGCAAGCGTTGACGAGTCCATCACCATCGATATCTCTGACAATTAGCTCGCAGGAATCGGGTACGCCGTCTCTGTTGCAATCAAAATCGTCAGTCGGTTTGCCGAGGGCTGCAACAGGTGAATCTCCTTCGCAGTTCATCGCCGCTTCGGCGACCTGCATGCCCATCCAGAGTGAGGGTTCAAGAAAAGCGTCGGCGATGTAAGGTAGCTCAGAGGTGTGCAACTCCCACAGAAAGCCAGCGATTCCACGTACGCCGTAGCTGTAGTCGATGGAGCCTCCGGGGACATAATATAAGGTCGAGTTGACTGGACCAACTCGGTACGAGAATCCCAGGCGTTCGTGAAGTAGCACGTTGCTGTGTTCAGTGAGCTCTCTATGTGCATCGTGGTCCGGGCAATGCTCACGCTTGTGACCCCAGGGCCATAGCAGCATGTCAACATAGCCATGGAAGTCGATGTGTAGCATGATTTCCGGATGTGCCGTGATGAAATCGCGCAATGCCATGGTCTCGGGTTCGGAGAAAGGGAATGGACCACCTAGAGAAGACTCTCCAGCGCCCGGGCCGCCCCAGTTTCGGTTGAGATCGACATCGTTCGCATTGTGGCGCCGATATTCGATATATCCGTCAGGGTTCATGACCGGCAGAATGTACCATGTGACGTTATCGAGCAGCAGGGTGGATTCATTATCTTTGCCATAGTTCTCCAGTAAGTGTGTGGCTACTAGAAGAACTGCGATGGTACCTGCCTGTTCATTGCCGTGCTGGGAGCCATGATAGAGCACAGCTGGTTTCAGTTTTTCGCCGGGTGCTGTGATCTTCATGGTCCAGAGTTCTCGGCCTTGTACCGACTGGCCCATGGAGAAGACTTCGACGAAGTTGGGATACGTCTTATGGAGGTACTCGATATAGGCGTTAATTGATGCAAGGGGCTGGTGCGAGTCGAAGAAACCATTGCCGGCGCTGGTTGCATACAGCCTCCTGACGTGCTGTTGCAAATCTTCGATCTTCGTTGAAACAGTCAGGCCGGTTTCTTCCAGTCGTTTTCGGGCCTCGTGATTGACCCGAACATCAACGATTCCCAAGCTCAGCTGTTCGCTTTCCAGTGTTGCCATCCGCTCGGTGCGTAAGAACTCTTGAAGCTTGATTGCATCGCGCGCATCTTCGACGGTTACTCCTACAATCAACAGTCCTTCCAGGTTTCGTGGTGGATTTCCAATTGCTTGTTGTCGTGCGAGGATCGATGCAATCAACAGTGGGATGATGAATTCGGTGGAAATCTTCGTCGTCATCAGTCTTGCTCCTTCTCAACGTAGGCTGACCATCAACAACAGTTTCCCCTATTGTTTGTTCG
>JBMYUM010000202.1:0-7401 GCA_049605375.1 Phycisphaerae bacterium
AGATGCTGATCAGGGCCGAAGACCTCTGTCATGGCGGGAATCATGATCATGCTGCCGCCGATGCCCAGCATGCCACCCAGGACGCCCGCCATGAATCCGATGATCAGCAGCGGGGCCGCGTCCATCCTGACTTTCCTCAATACCTGTTGTTATTCCTGCCTCAAAGGTAACTATAGGCGAGTGTGGGCAACACCACAAAAACGAGCAGGCAGAGACTGATGCCAATCGGCATGCCGATTCCGATCGCAAGCGTCCGGCGTCGGAGATCCGGTGCGAGTTTGTGTGACAGGTGAACGACATCAATCCACCAGACCAGGCATTGCATGACCGGCAAGATCACCCCAAACAGCAGGAGTCCAAGGGGAACGTTGCCGTCAAATCGGTATATGCTGCCGGCCGCTATCGTCACGGTTGCCAGGCCGGTGAGTGATAGTGGGCCGACGGCATATCTTGTCAGTGACGTGGCACGTTCCCTTGCGTTCTCCGACAACTCACGCAGTTGAAGAAAGTAGCTCGGAACTTCGGACGCCGACCAGAGAAACAGCAGCAGGCCGGCCGTTCCGATGTAGACGTTCCATAGAGGATCCCCAAGCGTCTGCATCAACCCTGGCTCGAACTGTCGCGTCAACCAGCCAAACGGGGGTTCAGTTCGCAACCACGGACAAAAGAAGTTCAGATGCACCAGCAAGGCAGCGATGGGAAGGTAAGTCATCCAGAGGGTCGCACGTTGAAAGCGTCTTGCCTCGACGGCGTCCACCTCACGTGACATCTCCGCGCTGAATTCGCGCTGTCGAAACATGACCAGAAGGAGGGTCTGCACGTAGGCCTTCAACCATCCAATCTGATCTCGATCGACCCATGGAATCAGCGACTGCGTCGAGTAGGCATAGTCGATGCTGCGACCACATTCTGGACACCTGTCGGCGGTCAGTCCCCGCAGGTTGTAGCCACAGCCCGGGCAGAACAGGTCAAGTGCAATGGCGGGTGTGGGGTCACCTGCATCACTCTTAGGGGCGACGGGCATCTGTTCCCATGATGAAGATGGCCTCAAGACATGTTCCCAATCGACAACGACAATTCATTCTCTTTCTTCTTCTCTGGACCTGTGTAACCGTTACGCGCGTTCCATTCACATGATAAGCCTCGATGATTCATGCGGCACGCGTTGACACGGTTTGGATGTCCGCGCTGGCCAGAACCCCATCGCTTGGATACCATGCAGGGATGTTCTACGTCGACCCACACATTCACATGGTTTCTCGAATCACAGACGACTATGTACGGCTGGCGCGCGCCGGTTGTGTTGCCGTTTCGGAACCGGCATTTTGGGCTGGTTACGATCGTGGTTCGGCCGAGGCATTTCGTGATTACTTCCTTCAGTTGATTCAGTTTGAGCGCCAACGCGCAGCCCAATTTGGCATTCATCACATGTGTTGGCTCTGTATCAATGCCAAGGAAGCCGAAAATATTTCGCTCTCGCGCGAAGTCATCGCCATGATTCCGGAGTTGCTTGATCAACCGGGTGTATTGGGAATCGGTGAGATCGGTCTGAACAAGAACACGCCCAATGAAGTCACAATCTTCGAAGAACAGGTCGATCTGGCCGCCAAGACGGACGAGATGATCCTGGTCCACACTCCGCATCTCGAAGACAAGTACAAGGGCACGCAAATGATCCTGGACATTCTGTCGTCCGATTCGCGGATCAACCCGGAACGTGTGCTGATCGATCATGTTGAGGAACACACGGTGAAGCCTGCGCTCGATCGTGGTTTCTGGGTGGGCATGACGCTCTATCCGATCACGAAGTGCACGCCCCATCGCGCAGTCGATATGATCGAGCGGTTCGGCCCCGAACGCATGATGGCGAATAGCGCCGGCGACTGGGGCCCCAGCAATCCGATGGCACTACCCGATTTCATTCGTGCGCTGAGGGAACGAGGGCACGACAACAGAGCCATCCACAAAGTCGTCTACGAGAACCCACTGCGTTTCATGGCGCAGTCGAAACGCTTCAACTTTGACCTGCCCGTTCCGCTCACGTAGACCGCTGCAAACTCCCACGAATGGAAGACCTCCGATTCACTCCTTCGGAACCTTGTAGGCATCCGGCGTTTTCTCACGCTTCGCTTTCGGTTTCGAACTTCCTGCTCGACCCTTGGGACGAGGCTTCAGACTCCGTGCGGAAACAACCTGCACCTCACTGACAATGGTCTCCTGGCTGCCGACGTGTGGTTTCCAGCCCGCTTCGCCAAAAGCCAACGCGGGCGGAATCTGCATCTGGCGAATGCCGCCGACCTTCATGCCGGTAATCCCTTCGCGCCAACCGGGGATGACCTGTGAAAGTAGCACGTTGGCGTGTTGATCCTCGAATTCCGACGTGTCTACGAGAACACCGCTCATGGTCCAGCGTGAAAACCGAATGCCCACCATGCTTCCTGGTTCGACGGTGGCACCTTCGCCGACCTTTATGTCCCAATAGATCAGGCCGGACTCTGTCTTGATAGGTTCCTTTCCCTCGCGCGATGATGGCTTCGGGGGAAGCATGACATCAATCAACTCGATCTCAAAGGTGAGCGTTTCGTTCGGTGGTACACGACGAAGGTATCCACGCTCGCCAAAAGCTAGAGAGGGGGGGACTTCCAATCGAAAAAGCTCGCCCTTTCGCATGTAGGTGATGCCTTCGGCAAGTCCACGAATAATGGAACGACGGAGGTTGATCGTGGTTGCGGCCTCCTGTTCACGCGTTGTGGTGTAGACCCGACCATCCTCAAGCCAGCCCGTGTAGTGCACGAGGACGAGTGAGTCTGGTGTCGGCCTCGTGCCTTCGGCTTTCTCCAATTGCCAGAGCTTCAAGCCTGACGGCAATTCTCTTACCGGAATGCCCTCGATCGACGTAGGACGAATCTCCTGGCTCTTCGGTAGCAGCAGGGGCGCCTTCCCATCCTTTGACGGTGTCGCTTGATCTGGCGAAGCTGCCTCGACCGAAGGCGGCGATTCCGCAGGCTGCTGCCCGGTCAGCAAACTTCCCTCGCCAAGGCAGAAAAAAATCAGGGTGGCAACGATCATGATGCGTGGTCACTCCAAACGCAGGCCGGCATAGGCGGTCGTACTCTTGATTAACGTTGGTTGGAATCCGACTTTCTCGATCCGAACAGTCGACCAAGTTCGTTGGTTATCCGAATGACTTTCTGACGGTTACGGATCGCGTGAAATTCACCGCTGAGCTCCGCTTTTTCGAACAGCGGTTGTCCCTCTCGTAGTTCCCGAACCGGACTGAGCAAGGCAAGATCGAGTGAACCCTCAAGCTCGTCGCCATCTTTGTTCTCGTCAAAGAACACAGAGCCCGTTCCCTCATACGTGGTTCCACCGCCAGGTCCAATGATAGCATAGCGAACCGTGCCATTGATTTGCGTCGAATCCGCGATGGTTCGCCCTGGCTGTGAACGCCAGAACGTCGAGATGCAGACGATCTGGCTGATCAATTCCCGCGCGTCGTCGCGACTCGGTTCCTGCCGACGAAAGACGATGCGCAAATCTCCGTCCGCCTCGGTCGTGTAGTAGCCTTCGGAGAAGACTTCGTGATAACTGTTAATGTTGCCTTCGGCTCGATAATCGGCGATCTCAAACCGGGATTCCTTGGCCGTGCATCCAGCCATAGACAACAACGCGGCAAACATGATGGCCAATGAAACCGGCGCCGGCACGCGGGCGTGGCGGTCGGTCAGGCTGGACCCGTCTCTTTCACGTGTCCAACCCGCTGGTCTGCGTCGGGATCCTGCTTGATAATCTTGCATCATTTGCTTCCCCTGGGCCCATGCTCGTTTGCAACTCGTCCCTTATCATCTCTATGGACGCAGTTGGTCGCTACGCCGGAACTGGACGCGTCAGGTTTCAATTTCGCTGAAACTACGCTACGCGGCAACCGGGAATATGGCATCTGTGCTTTTTGTTTCTATAATTACAATGATGACTGAAAACTGGCGGTGCGTATGTCACCGCAATGCATGACGAAGCTTCGAATGGCACCACAGACCTTTTTTGAGGACCTGGCATGACGACGGCAGCGGAACGACCTGGTATCGACCGACCGTGGCGGCTTGGCGTGGTTTCTTACCTGAATTCCAGGCCGTTGATCGAGGGTCTCGAGCATCAAAGCGATGTTGAAATCTGTTTCGACGTACCGGCCCGGCTTCCCGCCAAACTTGATAGCGGCGAAGTCGATATCGCTTTGGTTCCAGTCGTGGATATCATGTCGCCCGGTCGTCACTGGAACATTGTGTCGGACGCCTGTATCGGTTGTAACGGCGAGACACTGACTGTTCGGGTGTTTTCGCGGGTGCCGGCCGCCGATGTGCGTGTCCTTCACGTTGACGGCGACTCACATACGTCGGTCATGCTGGCGACCCTGATCTGGCGCGAAGCATTCGGGACACAGCTGGAGATTCGTCCCTTTTTGGGAACGGAAATGGTCGACGAGTGCGAGGCTGTGCTCTTGATCGGCGACAAGGTCGTCAATCATGGACTGATTGACTACGAAATCGAGACGGATCTGGGGTCCGCGTGGAAGTCGCTGACGTCGCTTCCATTTGTGTTTGCGGCCTGGGCCGCACCGCACGATCTCGATGTTCGAGACATGCCTGAGCGACTCTCTCAGGCGCGGAACGCGGGTGTGGCGGTTGCCGAAATGATCGCCGAAGATTACGGTCCGGGGTTGGGCTTTCCGACACGCGTTGCGGTCCGGTATCTCACCCAGCGTTTGAAATTCGTGCTTGGCAGGCAGCAGCGGGAAGGTATGGCACGTTTCCTCGACTTGGCCAAGCAGCACGCGATGGTTCCTCGTAATCAGGAGCTTGTGTACGCATGACAACCACAACATCCGGCATGACCTCGAATTTGACCGCACGACTTTCCGATCAGGATGCGATGGAAATGTATCGCTCCATGAGCATTCATGAGCTCGGCCGAAGGGCACATGAGGTCACGATGCGTCTTCATCCTGAATCCTATCGAACCTATGTTGTCGATCGAAACATCAACTACTCGAACTATTGCACGGCCAAGTGCATCTTTTGTGGATTCAAGGCTGATGTTCCGGGTGTCGACACCGGACGCAAAGATCTTCCGGACGGCTACGTATTATCGTTTGAGGAAATTGGTCAGAAGATCGAGGAGCTCATTGAAATCGGTGGTACCCAGGTCCTGCTGCAAGGCGGTCTGGTTCCCGGAGACATGTTACCATTCTCGTGGTACGAAGATCTGATGCGTTTTGTACGCAAAGAGTACCCTTCGATTCACTTGCATGCGTTCAGCCCGCCGGAAATTCATGCCCTTCATCAGGAATTCAACATGCCCGTGCGAGACGTCTTGTTACGTCTCAAGGACGCCGGCCTGGACAGCATTCCCGGTGGTGGGGCGGAAATTCTCGTCGACAGAGTCCGTGACCGCATTGCGCAGGGAAAGACGAATACGCAGGAATACCTCACCGTGATGCGGGAGGCGCATGCGATTGGCATGCGTTGCAGCATCACCATGATGTTCGGCTCGATCGAGTCGCTGGAAGAGCGAATCGAACACCTGAGGGTCATTCGTGATCTCCAGGATGAGACGGGTGGGTTTACAGCATTCATCTGTTGGCCATTCCAGCCGGGAGAAACCCCACTTGGGCGTGCGCCCGAACCGCCGCGCGACATGGATCGCATCCCGGACGGCAAGCACCTCTTCGTGTCGGACGGATACGAATACCTGCGCATGCTGGCACTGTCGCGTTTGTACCTGGACAACATTCCGAACATTCAGTCCAGTTGGGTCACGCAAGGTGTCAAGATCGGTCAACTGGCGTTGTTCTTCGGTGCCAACGACATGGGTTCGGTCATGATGGAAGAGAATGTCGTATCTGCCGCAGGTACGACATTCCGAATGTCAGAGAATGAGATTCGGAGTTGCATCGAGAACGCGGGTTGGACGCCGCGGAAGCGCAATTTCTTCTACGAGCTTCTCGATTGATGTGAACGGCGAGTGCTGTTGAGGCGCCGGTCCGGATGAGATCGGCGTCACGCAGCAAAACCCGTGCTGTCTTGTCGATCGTTGCTCGTTTCACGCCTGACCGACCGTCAAATCGGTTCGCGACCTTCCTTCTTTTTGATGACTTGTGCAGAACGCCCAGATTACGGCACATGCTTGACTGCAAGTGTGTCCGATATTCATGTGTCCTATATTTTTGGTAGTGATAATGCCGAATGAGTTGATACAATGACAAGGTCCGTTAATCCATCAATTCCATTGCTTTTCGCTGCATCATGGATTGACGGACGGACGTGCATCGGTCGTTCGTTTCGTGGTGTTCGATGAACCCTCGTGAACGACGCGGTAGCACTCAGAGGTTGCGCAAGAGCAGTTCAATTCGGTTGGTTGTCCGTTTTCGAATGATGGGTTTCGAAAGACAGATTTCGAAGAACAGCATTGCCGAATGAGAGCGTACTCGTCGTAGAAGGTCATCGACCCCCAATGCAACGCCGGGGTCGAAAGAGCATTCGAGAGAATAGAGCATTCGAGAGAATAGAGCAGTCGAGAGAATAGAGCAGTCGAGAGAAATTTGTCTGGCTGATGCCCTGGTAGTGGCTCGCAGATTCGGTTTGCAAGTGGTGTTTTCCGGCTAGCCGTTTCCAGGTAGCCGTCTCCAGATTGCTGGTCTCCCGCTCGCTGTGCCAAGGCGTCAGACAGAAAGAGAACGTTGGTCCATCGGTGCCGCCCCCAAAATACGGCACACGTCGGGCTGACTTCACTCGATTCGGACGGCGACGACAACGAACGCTCGGCGCAAGTCATCAATGCGAGAAGGTAAAGCGTGACATGTGCACATGGCATGTATACGTGACCGAGGCACTCGTGCCTACGGAACGGAATAGAGGTGGGAAGTGAGCAGACCCGGTATGTGTGGTTCCCGGGGGGCTGTGTAGTCTCATGGCGCGGTTAATCGCGGTATGGGATCGGGCGAAGTCAGCCCTGACGATTGCGCGGGAGGATGGGCGTGATGACCATGTCCTCTGGGAGCAATCCGCGCGCATCGCGACGACTGCGGGTGAGCTTTGCAAACTGCGCGAAGTAGAGGCCATCAGGCCCGACGAACTGGCTGTAGCCGCCGCATCTCTCTTCCACAACGTGGCGTGGGCTATTTATGTCCATAATGAGGTGGTGGAGCCGCAGGACATGCTGCTCGCAGCACCGCGCGACGACCATTACCACAAGAGTGCGACCGAAATGGTCAGACATCTGGAGAACATGCTCTCGCCTGAAACGCTTCGCAAAGCCAGAGAAGCGGTCATTTCCCTCCAGAGCCGAGAATTGGAATCCCCGGAAGCGTTGGTCGTATCGGATGCCCTGCAGCTTGAAGAGTTCGGG
>JBMYUM010000203.1:0-7350 GCA_049605375.1 Phycisphaerae bacterium
AGCTCATCGAGGTCCCAACCGCCCGTAGGACGACCTTCTTCGTCGACGGCTTCGATCGCGTACCAGAAGATCTGACCGAGCCCTGTCGACTCAGGTCCGATCGAGGGTACGGCTTCGGCTGGCAGAAGATTGTTCGGCAGCGACGACAGTTTCTCTAGAATTCGGGCACGGGCCCAATAGAAATCGACATCGTCGTCAAAGATGACGTAGAGAGTGGAAAGGCCAATCATTGATCGGCTACGAATCGTCTTGACGCCCCCCATACCCAAGAGCGAGGTGGTCAGCGGATACGTGATCTGGTCCTCGACATCTTGCGGCGAACGGCCGGACCATGGCGTGATGATGATCTGCTGGTTTTCGCTGATGTCCGGTAGCGCGTCAACGGCCAGCGGATCGCGCGGTAACCACCCCCTTCCGGTTCGTTGTGGAAGAACGATGAGTCCACCGATCAGCATCAACGCCATGCACAACATGACGATCCACGGGTGGCGAACGAACGGTCGCAACCAGACTTCGGCGCGTGGTCTCACGGCGTTCATTCCGATGGACTCACGGCTTCGCTACTTTGGATGGTGTTCTTGATCAAACCGCAACGGTACATCGAAGCGCCGAAATATGGGTTCGTGATCGCTTTCTCTTTCTGAATCCAATCCGCTCCCTTGTCATCAAATGCCATAGGACAATGGGCCCTGTACAGCACAGGATGACGACCCGTGCCAAAATCCGAGACGGCTTCGATCATCAGAATCGACAGGGATTCGAATTCCTTCCGGGCCAAATCGATATCAGTTGCTTTTCCCAGTCGGCGAGCACTACCGGCGAGATTGCGAGTGACAAGGGAAGCGTCAGGTGTTACCGAGTTGTAGAGTCTCGTCCCTTCTTCCACTGCCCCGCTCAAGCGATCATGTGCGAGGTTATCCTGAATAGCAAGGTAACTATCGACCAGCTGAGGCCAGTTTGTTGGTCTGGCCTGTTTGCGATCTGCTGCAAGACTACGTTGCTGCATTTGGCGAACCATGCCGCTTCCGGTGGTGAGCTGTGCTTCTCCATCTATCGTCATTGCACCGTGCGCGACCACTTGTTCGCCTTCGGAGAGTCCACGTTCGACGATGAAGAAGTCACCCGCACGCGGTCCGAGCACAATTTCGCGAAGCGTGTAGGTGGGTTCATGACCTTCGGCAGCGACGTAGACAACGGCACGTTTTCCCGTCAAGAGCGGCGCTGAGGCAGGAATCACAATGGGGCGTTTGACTTGTTCATGCGCGTCCGTTCGTTTTGAACGATCCGGCTCCACCACCTGGCCGTCTTGCGTTCGCAGTGAACGGACTTCTGCAGTGACGGGCATACCAGGCCGAAGCCGCCCTTCCGGATTCAGGAGCGTCACCTCGATTCGCGCAAATCCATCGTTGGATAGCGTTGCGTCGATTCGATCAAGCCTTGCGTTGATCTTTGTAGCCTGGTGATGATCACTTGTGACAATGACCTGCTGCCCTTCGCGCAGCCAATTCAATTGTGGGATGTCTGCCTGGAACTCGCCAATGACCTGTTGAAGATCAGCGACGGTGACAAGCGGGGAGCGCTCTGTGACCTGTGCTCCCTTGGAGACATGCATGGTCAACACAACACCGTCAATCGGCGATTGGAAGTCCAAGTAGTCAGGTACGGTGCGATTCTCTACGATTGCCTGGAGCTGTGATGGTTCAATCCCCCAGAGGCGTAGGGAGAGACGCTCACGAACGGCTTCGACCCTTTGCGGTAAGGGCTGCAGCGCCTCTTCGCGAACCAGCGTCTCTATTTCCGTCCGAGCGTATTCCAGTAAGGGCGTATCAACGGCAATCAACGCCTGCCCTTTTGCAACTGTTCTGCCAACGCGGCTATCGAAGAGTGACTCCACACGACCGCTGACCCAGGAGGTGACATCCACGATTCGTTGGCCGTCGACTCGTATGACGCCCAGGAGTCGCGTTCGCACAGGCATGAAACTTCGTTTGACGGTGTGGAGCTTGATGCGTGCCCTTGCTGCGGCCTCCGGGGAGAGTGTGACGTTGCCTCGCTGGGCGTTGACCTGATCCGAGATGCCTTGCAAGAGGTGAGCTTGTTTCGACTGCGCGGAAACCGCCGTGAGTTCCATCCCACACACCGGGCAGTCGCCCGGCTCACGCATCGGCTCGACGCAGTTCATGGCACATGCGTACGCTTTCGTCGAGCTGGGTGACGCCTGCGCGTTCGGGCCGACAGCCGCCTCGCCGACGCCGTTTTCCGAAGTGCCCGTCAACGGGGTTCCGCGAAGCCACCAGCCGACTGACAGGCCCGCGGCGAGCGCTACGATGATCAGGATCAGATTGGTCGATCGCATCATGTTCCGTTTTCGCCCATTCCTCTTCAATCGATGCCCACTTATCGGCGGATTACCCTACGGGTGTTGGCGGGCCTCGACAACCGGCGGGTGGTAGCCTATTAGCGGACGATCGGCAATCGCTGCGACGACCGGAAAGCCGGCTGATTCTTCCTTGGCAGTACTGAAAGGCCAATTGCTGAGCGGTCCCACACGCCTTGCCTCGTGCCGTCAACATGTCACTGTCCGAAATCGAAACAGCATGAACGGCGGCATTCCGCTGGTTCCACTAAATATCCCTAAATGGACCACTTATCGCAATCGAGCGTATCGACGTCACCCCAGGATCTCCACATTCGCATCGACATCGTAAACTCGTTAAGATGGCAGCACTTGCGGTCGACAGCTAAGGTTGCGTCGAATCATGTAAGACGGCTCTACTTGAAGACCGTGTCCCGCAGGTGCCGCATGGAGGGCGGAATGAAGTCATGCACTTCCAGGGTACCTGGTCCCTAGGCGGACACGGCGTTTCACGGAATGGAAAGAGGCAGCGACGGATCGTGTTCTCGGCCTATTTACTGACACTTCTGACAATTGGTGGTTTCCCCGACGTAACAGAGGCCCAACGGCGGAACGGCAGCCTGGAACGGCCCTGCCGTAGCCACGCTGACTGCGACGACGGCGTCTTCTGCAACGGTCAAGAGGTCTGCTTCCGCGGCGTTTGTGCGGGCACATCGGTTCCTCGCTGCGGCGATGGCAATCCTTGCACGGATGACTTCTGCGACACCAAACTCGACGCCTGCCGTTCGGTTCCGAACACCGCCCCCTGTAACGACCACGATGCTTGCACTGTTGGTGACGCCTGTTCCAACGGCACATGTGGTGGAACTCTCCTTGCCTGCGATGATGGTCTGACATGTCGTGCATTTGACGGCGCATGCGTCGAGTGCATTGATGACGCCGATTGTGACGACGGCGTCGATTGCACGGCCGACATCTGTCACGAGGATGGCGTTTGCGGGAACAACCCGGTCAATGAGTTATGTGCCGCCGGCGACGTATGTAGTCCTAGCGCGGGATGTGTTGAGTGCCTGTCGTCCGGCGATTGCGAGAGTAGTTTTTGCGCCCCGTCGGTCTGTTCGCTGAATTCATGTGTTGTTCTTCCCGATCCGTGTGATGACGGACAATTCTGTCTGGAAGAAGGCGTTTGCGCTGATTGCCTCACTGATTCCGATTGCGACGACGGGGTTTTCTGCAATGGCAGCGAGAGTTGTGTCGGTGGCGTGTGCGAGAATGGCGTCGAGCCTTGCGCGGCGAACGAGACATGTAGCGAGAGCAGTCAGAGCTGCGACAGCGACAGCCAGAACTTCGCGGAGTTAATACTCCCAACGGAGCAGATTCAGCCGGGGAATATCGTCACGTTTCAGATCAATGGCAATAATATCTCACAGACGTACTGGTCAATGACCGAACCTAGTGATTGCCTCGAGTGTATCGGAAGCTCCGGCGTCTTCGTTGTCAATGACCCTGGTCTCTATGATCTTAGAGTTACTGTCCTTTTCGACGATCTGACGTTTGAAATCGTGGAAAAGGAGATCGAAGTTGATCCTGGATTAACTCTGGTTTTATCGACTCCGGAATTACCGAGTTCGCCTCCGACTCGAATGGCGATTAGCGATAACTACGTTTGGGTCGCAGACTTCGGAAGTCATCTTTCAGCTACCAATATCGAAGTGCTCATGGAGCCTCAAGTAGGTCAGGATTTCCATGTCGCCGACTCGATGGTAACCGGACTTACAAGTTTCGGCGACATTGGCATTGTCAGCACCTTAATGCATGGAATTCTTGCATACTCGCCTACAGGTGAGGAAATCTGGTCTCTTCCAGATGCTTGTCCAGGAACGAGGTTTGTGGCCATCAGGAATGACATTCTCATCGCGGGATGCTATGGCGGGGTCGAATTATATCGCTTGTCCAATTCCGGCAGTCCTGAGTTACTTTCTGATCAAAGTATTAGCTGGGAGGATTTTTCACCATCAGTCGGATTTCTTCGAGGTGATTACTTAATCATCCACGACAGCTATCGTCAAGAAATTCGAGTGTTTGATATTTCAGCGCTCGATGAAGGCTCTCAGAGTCAAGGAGATCCGGGAGTCGACTGGCTGAGCTTCGAATTCTCAATAGAGGCTAACTACCTCGCGGCTGATGCTGATATTAGCGATGATTATTTGGCAATAGCTTTGGGCGCCGAGCTTCGACTGTATGATCTGTCTTCGGGTGAAACTCCTATTCTGGTTGTTCCAGGAGAGGTACGTGGGGTTTCTATTTCAGCGGATCAGCAACGCCTCTACGCTACCGTAGGTTCAGCGGTCATTGAAGTAGAAATCGGTTTGACAGAGCCCCGTGTGCTTGAAGTCCTAGGCGTCGGTGGAAGCGATCTAAAATTCTGTACCATCAGAGAACAGAAGCTCCTAATGACTTCCTCATCAAATATTTTGAAGGTCATCTCGGCGATCGATCTACATTGAATGAGTCTATTCGAAATAGGCGGCCCCCGTGCGTATACATGACGGGTGCCGCCTTTGCTCATACATTTCCAGCTCACCTACTTCGCACGTAGATCCTTGATCGCAACCCAGAGTGTCAGGTCCGTATCGATATCAATCGGGAAGGGTTGTAAGCCACCGATTTGTGCGCCGGCTCCAAAGAAGTCGAACAGCAACTGGGCCGGGACGTGACCGTACTCCACACCATCAAGATCAAGCTGGCCATACGGCTCTCGCAACAGTGAGCCCGGGCCACTTCCTCCCACGGCCTCAAATACCCATGGCTTGTATTCCCAGGCTGCCCGGTTGCCGAAGTGAACCGTCGTGGCCACGCCGGTGAGATGGTTCCACTCGATCTCTCTTCCGTTGACGTTCTCTTCCGCCCAGGCCAGAACGTAACCAGACAGGCGTCGGATACCCATTCCCGAATTATCATCCGGATCAGGCTGAGCCGGCCCCAAAGCCGTGAACGGGGTAACGCCCTTCGGGAGACCGCTGAACGTTGACCAATACGTGGATTCATTACCCGTCAATTCGATGGAACGATCTGCCCAGAAGCAGCAATCGCCGTTAACGAAGTAGAGCTTCACTCGAACGTCTTCGACAAAGTCGTTCGTGATCGAAATGTAGGTGTCCTGAATGACGTTCCCGGCCGCATCAAATTTGACTTCGACGTTCGGGAAGACCAGCAGGCTCCCCTTGATGCTCGTGGATACCCGAGCGGTCGTCATCGGCCCGGCAACATTCCCAAGCCCCTGGTCGGGCTTGGCATCCACCGGTTTGATTCTTAGACCACCATCCCGCTTGCGCTTGGACGCTTCCTCATCAGTGGAATCGTTCGCCCCAGTTAAGGCCGGTTCAGGCCCATCCAACAGGGAGAACTTAATTTGCCCATTGGCTTGCCCACCACCGCGAAGCGTATCACCAGCCAGACCAACCCCATTGTTGAACATGAGCTGTTTGACTGCCACGCCCAACATCGGTGCGGCGATACTGCACTCAGGCGCTCGCATTCCGTCATGCTCGATTGCATAGATCCGGAAGCAGTCTTCGTCACCACGCTCACAGCAAAACGCTACATCGCAGAAGTTAGCTTCCGTTCCGATGATGCGTGCCTTTCCTTTGTCGGTCTGAAGTTGGCTGCGCCACAACTGATTGATACCGGTGGTGTATTCACTGATCAGTGTAGAATCCCAACTTTGGATACAACGATGGGTTCCCGAAAGGAAGTCCTCATTCTGATTCCAAACCTCGACAGTTGCTTTCGTCGTCGGCGAGCAATCGCCTCCCGGCGGGCAGCCTGTCGGCATGCAAACGGTGGCAGAACAGACGTCCGTTTCAGCTCCCAACGGGTCTGGCACACACACATCGCCGGCATCGACCATACACGAGGCGTTTGCGGTATTGGTAAAGCAGTCATCATCACCGCCGGAGAAGATCTCGAATGCCTCCCAGGCCGCGCTGTCAGAAATAGTGATGGTGCAGAATCTCTCCGCCGACCCACCGATTGGCAGATTTGGCAGATCGATGCAACCATCAGCCGAATTGATTAACTCAGCACAATCTGTCGCCATCGCAGGCGAGCCGAGGATGGCCGTTCGCAGTTGATTGTCGCAGATCTTTGTATCCGTCAACGCCGTTTCACCTTCATTGGTGACCTTCAGTTGATACCGAAGGACCAATGGATAAGCGACCTCGTCAGCAAAGGTGAGGCTGTTCGTAAACTGCGTACAACCCGCACCACTGCAAACACCCTTATCACAATTCTTGCGTGGAACGCGAACATCGATATACGCCATTGCTTCGCGTTCGGGGCAACTACCAGGTACGGAACATACATCTGGGTTCGCATTCACCGTGACTCCATTGACACAGTCCATGTCGTTACCGATGACGTTGAAGTTGGCCGGCACATCGACACGGAATGTAACAACAAGGCACTCGCCCGGCTCGACAGGCGGGCACCCTTGCAACGGTTGCCCGTTCAAGTCATTAATGGAATCGATGCAGTTCGTGAGCGAACCATCCACACTGGCAACAACCTGAGTAACGGCCCAATTGCAACTCAGATCATCATCAATCCGAAGGTCGATGAGATCGGTCATTCCTGTATTGCAAACATCGATTCTGAACCACGCCGAATTGTCGGGCAAAGTATCAACCATCGGTTGAAGGTCGGCCATCTGATTCAAGGAGCCATCCGACTCCCGCGGGTTATCGCAGGTTACGCGTTTTTCGACAGTGAAGTCGCACGTTTCGATGGTTACGGATGCATCGTCTTCATCCGGATTGTCGCAATAGGTATAGTCGACCGGGTTCGCAACGTCACATCCACCTTCGGTCGCACAGTCAACCTCGGTCGTGCACTCGACCGTACCTGTAGCATTAGCCGGAAGCTGATAAGCACATTGAAGGAGCAGACGATCCAACGGATTGAGAATATTGCCCGAACATGCTTGTGCGACATCC
>JBMYUM010000204.1:0-7295 GCA_049605375.1 Phycisphaerae bacterium
ACCGATTCTTACACGATAACCCGGCAGCGCAGCGCCTGCCGATACAGCCCGATGAGCTTGGTGGTTTGAAAGAACCAATCACAGAACATGGCGATGTACGAATCCTGCCCTTCCACCTCAGCGCTGACGGTATAGTTGTAGCCCGGGACAATCTCCGCCCCACGAACGTAGAGCGTTCCCCAATCTGCCGGCTGACGATAAACCGGTGTGTCGACCAGCATCGCGATGCCCTGGTCGGCGAGATCGGGCGACGCGTCGAAGTCCACGTATTTATCGAGACAACCGGCGTCATCTGAGGTGATACGCAGGGCGACATCGATTGCTCCGCTTGCCGGCGTGGTCGTCAGGTAGCGCGGGCCGATCGGCAGCGCGGCAGGTGCAAGCGCACATGTCCCCGTATTGAAACAGAAGTTAATGTCCGTCGAAACGACTTCAGGCTCGGCCTGGTGCAGCGTGCACTCATTCTGCACTTCGATCGCGGCGGACTGTTCGCCAAGAAATGTCATGGTCAATGTTCCCAGACCTCCAGGCACTTCGTCCTTCAGTTTCATGGCAATGAAGTAGAACACGTAGTCATCTTCCACCGAAACTTGATTGACGGCCAAGCCTGTCGGGATGGCAATGGTCTGGATGCCGTTGTTCAGATCGGGTTCCACGGTAGCCAAGAGCGTGTTCTGGTCGGGTGAGAAAGGTGCCAGAACGCCTGCATGGTAGACGGAGAATGATTCAATCGCAGCGTCGGCCAGCGTGTTGGACATTGGCGTACCCGGCGCTTCCTCCATCAGGATCGTCACGTTCTGCAGTGCCACATCGTCGTCACCCGTTTTCCCTTGATGAACCAAGCCCAGGATTATCGGCGCGTTCAGTTCTCCCGGTTCCCAGTCACCGGTCAACACGCTGTCAGCGTCAAGCAGGACCTGCCCGCCCTTGTTTTCATAGATTCGGATTCGGGCGGAGCTCACGCCATTGATGGCGAATGTATCCATATCACCGTCTTGATCGATGTCGGCTGCGATTGCTGTACTGGGGGTCGTTGCGTTTCCGGGGTAAATGTGTCTTTCCCATGACGTGCCGTTTCCATCCAGATTTTCCCACAGCCCCACATCCTCACTGAAGAGGCTGCAAGCCACAACATCAATGTCACCGTCGTTGTCCATGTCCGCAGCGTCAAGGTGTCGTGCACCGCTAAGATTCGATTCGATGGTTCGCTTCGTCCATGATGACGCATCGCTGTTGATATTTTCCCACCAGGCGAGATCGTTTGCCGTACGAGCCGCGGCGACAATATCCAGGTCGCCATCCTTATCCATGTCGATGAATAGTCCTTGCTCGCAATCGCCAAACCCTCCGGCAATCCCTAGCGAGGTCCAGGATGTTCCAATGCCGTTATTGTTGACGTAGATAATGACGTCATTCTCGTTCGTCACCAGTGCGAGGATGTCAGTATCGCCATCACCGTCCACGTCACCGGTGTCCACCCACCCCCTACCGCCAAGGTTGAATGACTGGACGATGTTCTCATCCCAAACCGTTCCGGTCCCATCGACGTTTCGATACCAACGGAAACCATTTGATTCCGATGCAACGATGAAGTCGAGGTAGCCATCTCCGTCGATGTCATCCAGGTGACAGCTTCGGCCCTGCCCGAGGGTGCCTATGTCGTGACGCGTCCAGGTGTTGCCACCATCGTCATTTGACCACCATGCCAGCGGTCCCGACGTACTTCCGCACGCTGCGACATCGATTCGACCGTCTTGATTGACGTCTCCGACGGCGATTTCCCATGCATTAGTGAAAGACGGATCAATGGTGATCTTGGTCATGTTCGAGGTCAGATCACCGTCGTTCACAAACCAGACCACATCATTTGCTCCCGAAGCAGCACCGACAAAGTCAAGATCGCCGTCGTTATCAATGTCCGTCGTGGCGAATTGCATGTTGTTCACGTTTGCGGTGATGGGCACAGGCCCTGTCACCTCGTTGGTGACTGCGGGGAATCCGTCGCCGCATCCATCAGGAATACCGTTGTTGTTACAGTCGCTGCAGAGTGGGCTGCCGTTGCACTCGCTGATTGTGCATTTGTCGCCGACGCCATCGCCGTCGCAGTCTTCCTGGTTGATGTTGGAGTGGTTGGGACAATTATCGCGGTAGTCGGCAATGAAGTCGAAGTCGGTGTCGCGTTCATCGATTCCTTCGAGCTTGAATTCGCCAATCCAGGAGGCGTTCGAAGAACTTGCCCATCCGTTGGCAAACTTGACTGTGTAGGTGCCTGTTCCGGCGAGTCCGAATGGCAGCATATTGATTGGGCCGGAGTTGTACTGGCCGCCATCTTCATCCCATGAGCCCGGGAGATCTCCGCCGTCGTCGTAACCGAACGTGAAGCTTGGGTGTCCGCCGTACTCAATGGCGCTTCCATTGGGTGAGACGATACCGATCAGCAGGTCGCCCGCGAACGTGCCGCTGCCCAGGCCATTGAACGTCAGATCCAGCGTGATGGATTCGAGCAGTCCCTGTCCCGGGAAGGTAAACTCCTGCGTCGTTTCAGCGGGTCCGACAACATAGAGTGGATGCTCAATTTTTTCGTCACGATCAATGGGCTCAAGATCGTCGAAGGTGATGCTTCCATTCCACTCGGCGCCATTGGACAGTGCCCAGCCGTTTGTGATGCGAATGGTATAGACTCCGGGTCCAGCGACGTTGAAGGAGGATAGATCGATTGGTCCGAGTTCGTACAGGCCGGCGTCTTCGTCGTTCCATGCAGCTGGGAAATCACCGCCGTCTGGGAATCCGAAAGAGTTATTGTCGCCACCGAATTCAACGGTGTTTCCGTTAGGTCCTTCGATACCGATCAACAGGTCTCCTGCGCGACTGAGATCGGTGGTTAGTCGTTGGAAGTTTACGCTGACGTACATGTTGGACACAGCGCTGTGCGCCGATAGTGTTTCGACGTCCGTTTGGGCCGCCGTCCCACTAAAATTGACCGGCACACTGAGATCGGCCAGTGCAACGTTAACGGAAGCGCAGAGCACCAGTGCCATCAACTTCATTGAGTCCTTGCGTTCGTACTTTCGCTGGTTCATGAAGTAGTCCTTTCTTGCATCGTGTTCGTTGAGGTAGGCCGGGCGTGTCCCCTGCCCCGTGATTCGCCCCTCATTTCCGTCCACGAGGGCGCTTCGGTGCGACTGTCATGTGAAATCGAAAAACTTTGGGAATTGCGACGATGTGAAGCCGACGGGGCTACCTGCTATAATGTTGTCATGGCAGCGGATCAACCGAAAAACCCGACTGAAGACCCCAAAAACGGCGAATCCTCCCCTCAGCTGGGTGGTGGTGGTGACCATGCGACCATGCTTCTGCAGCGGCTGAGTCGCGGTGATGCGGGTGCCGCCTCCAACCTGTTGCCGTTGGTGTATGACGAGCTTCGTGCCGTCGCCGGTGGGTATTTCAAACGTCAGGACCCCAGTCACACGCTTCAGCCTACTGCGCTCGTTCATGAGGCGTACATGAAGCTGGTGGGGGCGGCCGGCGCATGGAACGACCACGCTCATTTTTGTGCGGTGGCTGCGACCGCCATGCGTCAGATTCTCATTGATCACGCTCGCGCGAAGCGAACGGCCAAGCGATCGGGGCAACAAGCTGATATCACAATCGACGGATTGGAATCACCGTCCGGCGATTTGACTCTTGATCTGTTAGCTCTTGACGATGCACTTGATAAGCTAGCAAAGGAGAGCGAACGAACGGCACGGCTTGTTGAGTTGCGGTACTTCGGTGGACTCTCTGTTGATGAGATTGCTCATGTCATTGATGTCTCGCCGTCTACGGCTGCCCGGGAGTGGCGTCATGCCCGTGCGTGGCTCAGTCGAGAGTTAGGCGTCGAGAGGGACAAGTGACGTTTACGAAGTGAGTTTGAGGGACGGGCTCAGCCTCACGTTCCATCGTCATTTACTCGAGTTCATTCAGCCATGCCAGAACCATCACTGTTTCAACGTGCAAGGGAGATCTTCAATCGAGTATGCGAAGCACCGGTTGACGAACGCGCACGTTTACTTGAAGAGGCATGTCGCGACGATGATGAATTGCGCCGGGAAGTCCAGTCGCTGCTCGACTACGATGACTCTACGGGCGGCGATCCTGCTAATTCCAGTCTTGGTGCGGGCGTGCGTTCGGCGGCTCAATCCCTCGTTGAAGGGATGGACCAGACGGCCTCGCGGATTCTGGATCGGTTCGGTCCCTATCGGATCATCGGTCGGATTGGTGAAGGCGGCATGGGCGAGGTTTATGAAGCTGAGCAGGATTCGCCACGGCGTCGGGTCGCGTTGAAGGTCATCCGAACGGGAAGCTTGTCATCCAGGCTGATCCGTCGGTTTGAACACGAGGCTTTCATTCTTGGTCAGCTCCAGCATGTCGGCATTGCTCACATCTACGAATCCGGTGTAGCTGAGATTGATGGGCGCCAGCAGCCGTTCTTTGCTATGGAGTTGATCGAGGGTGAACGCATAACCGTTTTTGCGCGCGAGCGTTCACTATCTATTCGTCAGCGTATGGAGTTATTGGCTCGCGTATGCGACGCGGTTCAGCACGCCCATCAGAAAGGTATTATTCATCGCGATATCAAGCCGGCCAACATTCTCGTTGTGGAGCAGGCAACAGGGTCGCAGACCTTGTCTTCCGGCAGCTCTCATGCCGTGTCCGGCCAGCCGAAAGTTCTGGACTTTGGTGTTGCCAGGGTGACCGACAGCGATGTTCAGACCCCGACACTGCAAACTCATACTGGTGAGATCATCGGAACTCTCGCCTACATGAGTCCGGAGCAGGTTACTGGGGATTCCCAGGCTTTGGATACGCGGTGTGACGTCTACGCGCTGGGTGTTCTACTCTATCAAATGCTGACGGACGAGTTGCCACTCGACATTGCGAACAAGTCGGTTCCCGAAGCCGCGCGGATCATTCGGGATGAAGAACCGACGTTGTTCGTGAAGACTCACACAACAGTCGATGCCGATGTCAGGACGATTATCGCGAAGGCCATGGAAAAGGACCCTGATCGACGCTACGACTCTGCAGCGCAGCTGGCGGCCGACATTCGACGTTTCTTGCAAGATGAGCCGATCGTGGCTCGCCCCACGTCGGCTCTCTATCACCTACAGAAATTTGCCAGTCGCAATAAGGGGCTCGTGGCGGGCATGATTACTGCCGTCGTCATGCTCTTTGTCGCGCTGGTGGGTACTGGGTACGGTCTCTTTCAAGCGCAATCTGCCAATACCAAGCTTCAGAGCGTCGTGGACTATCAATCGGCGATGCTTGAAGAATTGGACGTGTCAACCATGGGCCGCGACATCATGGCAACTTTGCGTGAGGAAGCGCGATTGAATCTGGGAGACGGCGACGAGACGCAATTGGGTCAGCTAGCATCATTCGAGCAGGTGCTCTCGCTCGTCAATGAATCGACGGTTGCCAGTCGCGCCTTGGACACATCCATCATGACGCGGGCTGTCAAGGCGCTCGATACGTCGTTTTCCGAGGAGCCCGCGTTGCAGGCTGACCTTCGTGCATCGCTCATCGAAATCTACATTAATCTGGGACTCACGGAACGAGCGCTCGCGTTGGCGCGGGTGGAATCAACGGCTCGGTCTGCGCTGCATGGTGAAGACGATCCTCGAACACTCCTCGCTGAGCGTACGGTCTGTCGCATTCTGAGTGAATCGAAGGACTTTGAGGCTGCGGAAGCGTTGGCACGCTCTCTCTTGGAAACGCAGAAACGTGTTCTGGGCGAGCGTCATGTGGAGACACTGCTGACGTTGAAACTCCTCGGTGCAGCCTTGACTCAGCTTGATCGAAATGACCTGGGCCAGGAGGAGCTCACGGCTGCTATTGCGGGCCTGGAGGCCACCGTTGGCGTGAATCACATTTATACACTCAACGCCAAGAATGAACTTGCCTTCTACTATCGGAAGAAAGGCCGATTCGATGAGGCGTTGGAGATATATCTCGAGACACTTGCTGCGATTGAGCGGAGTCTTGGTCCGTTTCATCGTGATACTCTTGCCGCCGTCAGCAACACGGGTCAGCTCTATTACGCGAAAAGTGAATTTGATAAGGCACTTCCCTATCTGGAACGTGCAGCCACTGTCGAAGCCGAGCTCTTCGGCGACGATCACAACAGAACAATTCGCGCCCGGCGAGATTTGTCGAAGTGTCTGTCGCGCATGGGCGAATTGGTTCGCGCCGAGCAGATCATACTTGATGTGTTAGAGCGTTCACGTCGTCTCTATGGCCCCGATCACCATGAAACATCGGCAGCATTGAGCGCCGGCGTGCTTTTGAGCCTCCAGCAGAAGAACTGGGAGCGTGCGGCGACTTACGCGAATGAAGCCCTTGCCATTGCCTTACGCTCGCTCGGGGCTGACCACATGCGAACCCTGATTGCTCGGGCCGACCTTGCGACGATTTACAAGCGTGCTGAGAAGAACGACGCCGCTCTAGCTGCATATGACATGGCCTTGTCAGAATACAGGCGCGTGCTTGGCCCCGAGCATCGACGGACTCTTGGTACGCAGTTCTCCTATGCCAAGATGCTCATGGGCATTGGACAGTTCGAGCGTGCGCATGACGAGCTGTTTGAGATCATTTCTGTCTGTCGAGAGAAATACCCAACCTATGCGTTGCATTCGGGTTCGCTGGGTGCCATGGTTATCACCTTGATCGAGCTTGACAAAGGCGATGAAGCGATCCCCTATGCCGACCAGTTGATTCAGTGGTGTGTGGATCGGTCGGTTCCGGCTAGTGTGCTGGGGAAATGTCATCTTTGGTTGGCGTTGGCTCAATTCGCAAACGAGAACTTCGAGCTATCGCGTGCATCAGTTGGCGAGGCGTTGCGTCTATTGGATGGCAACACACCGACGGACCACTGGATTTTCCTGTACGCACAATTGTTGCAACACGTTCTTGACGTACGAAGTGGCGAAGCTGAGCGTTCAAAGGTTGCCGCCATGACGTTTGCATCGCTGCGTCGTGTGGAAGATACGATGGCGAGAGTCGACCGGGTTGTCCTTGTCCCTGCCGCGCGGCGGATGCTGGAATCCGTTGGCATTGCGATTCCCGTGGCTGTTGAATAGGTGGAGCCGGGACTCACAATGTTTGCGAGGGTTATGCCCGCGCATCATCGTTTCACGATTCGGACTTGGGCATGGCACCCGTTTTCGGAGAATGGGGTTTGGGTATGGCACGCGTTCTCGGAGAATGGGACTTGGGCATGGCACGCGTGGTTCGGTGGTTGGAGTGTCGCCCGCCTT
>JBMYUM010000205.1:0-4665 GCA_049605375.1 Phycisphaerae bacterium
CAGGCGTAACTCCTGCAGCTTAGCCTCACGCTCGGACTCATCTTCAAAGGACGCATCCAGGATGGCCTTACTCTGACGAGCAAATTCTTCGTCATACGAACCCGTCACGTTGGGCTCGAACTCATTGATCGGCCCCACGTACTGGCGATAAGCCTTCAGCAGGCGGTCGTTGCGGGTTCCGAAAACCTTGCGCGGCAGCCCGGAAAGACTCTTCCACGCACCCGATGCGATATCTGAAATTCCCATATGTCCTGTTCCTTACAGCAGGGGAGTCGTCAGTCAAATTCAAAATCGTAACTGTCAAAACACAAACGCAGCGATGGCGTCGGTATGATGATTACGGCCCGTGAAGACTGCCGATGCGAGAAATACGGGTACGTGAGACGTGATGCCACAGCGATGGCACGAACGAACGGCATTGCTCATGCGCAGGCGACGCAGCCGACAAGGCCACGGCGGGCGCGCAAAGGCAACTCACCAGACCGACCGCAGGGCTGGCTAGAACGACATCCGAACTGATCGACCGGAATGATGAATCGAGCGATTGAAAGTGCAGTCGGGTAAGCCCGTAAGGGCTGATCAAGACGAGCGAAACAAGCGGCAGAGCAACGCCGATGCCGAGATGAGCGAGGGGTGCCCGTGATCGAAGGAGACGGGACGTCGCAACCGAACAGGATGCACGTGCGGTCTCAGCGCAGGTGCGCTTCGCCGTTTCGCGATCCATCCGCTCACATGTGACCGATGATGCCACCATGACGCGGATTATAGCCAGCAGGGTCCCCGGATACACCCCAAACCACGAAATCTTCATCTGCCAATGTGACCGTGGCAGACTGCCGAATCGGCGCTCGGAAAGTCAATCCGAAAGAACCCAGACTAAAGATGATCCGCCCCAAATTAAGGTCGGCGCCAAAAAAGAACCCGCCCAAAAAAAGAACCCGCCCAAAAAAAGAACCCGCACTGCACGATGCAGAAGCGGGTTCAAAAGTGTATCTGACACCCCTTGGGGCAATTCAATGCCTACGGGCAGGGGACAGGGCAACCAAGGTCGGTGTACGAGAATCCCTGGAAGATCAGCACGCCGCGCTGAATGTCTTCAAAGTTCACGATACCGTTTGGATCGCAAGGCCAGATGTCCATCTCTTCAAGCGTGTTGAACTTGAAGTTCACCTGGAAACCGAAAACGATCAGCTGAACGTCACCAAGGTTAACACCACCACTGTTGTCAATGTCGGCGTAGATGCCGGTCTGGGCCGTACCCGCCGCGGTCAGGAAACCGTCACAGCCGGCCTGGATTTCGTACGTGCTTTCCGGAACGATGTCTTCACCCGTCACGATGATCGTGTCCCAGGCCTGAATCGACTGGGTGAACGGCGTGTCCTGTAGCTTACCACTGGCATTGACATACTTGAGCAGGCAAGGCCAATCCGGTGACGTCACCTGCAGGCTGACCTGCTGTGATGATCCGCCCGGCTGGGCCGTAATTGAAATCGCCTTTGAGCCAATTCCCGAAGCAAGCGGCGCCTGTGCAACCAATTGACCTTCGCACACATCCACGTTGCAGGTGTCGTTGCTGGTGCAGCTCTCGCCGTCATCACAGCTTGCACCGTCAGTCGGAATGTGATCCACCGAGCCGTCCGGATTGCAAACATCCGTGGTGCACTGATTGCCGTCATCAATCACGGTCAATGTTCCGGAAACCGGATCGCAGCACTCGCCGGCCGGCGTGTTGTCGACATTGCTGCAACAGTCCTGACCGTCACACGTATCAACGGTGCATGCATTGCCGTCATCGCATTCCTTGTCAGCCAGACACTGCGGGCAAACACGGTCCAACCCCGGATCGCAATCGGTGTTACCCGTGCAGGTAACGCCGGGAACCAGCGTTCCGCCGAAGCCTTCGCACTCGGCAGGCGTCAGGTTGTCAGCACAAAGAAGCGGAAACCCCTCAGCGCCACAACAGGCACCCGTGGGTACAGAAATCTGAGCGTTGGTGAAACCCGTAATCGGAATCAGCTCGGCAGCGGGACTGCGCAGGTAGCTCAGGTTCGAATTCTGATCAACACCAATCGATACGGTTCCCCGTACGTCAGCCGGAACATTGAATGCAAATGTGGCGGCATAATAGCTCGGCAAAAGGCCCGGACCCGAATCACCATCAAAGGCAACCGCACCGCAACCATACTGCCCTGGATCGCCGCCTGGGCAGGCGGTCATACTCTGGCATGCGGAAATGACGCCGTTTGCGTTCGTCAGCACCCAGGTAGGTTCCGACTCATCAACGCCGAGGCAGAAATCCACGCCGAATGTGCCTTCCCCAATCGTGCAATCGGTATCGATGGCCGTCACCGAGCCCATGCTGCTTGCGTCATAGGTGCTGCAATCCAGGTTGAACTCGTACACGCCAACCGGGGTCTGACCGAACCCGCTGACCAGAACCTGAATCTCGACCTGCTGCTCACCCGCAGTCAGAAACGTGATCTCGTTGGCGCCCGGACCAAACTCCCAATCAACGTCCTGAACACCACTGGCACGAACCGGTACGAGCTCAACGTCAGCTGCCTGAACCGACAATGTTGCAGACAGGCAGATCGCCAGACCGGCGACCCATGCGATGGACTGAATCTTCATTCTTGCTTCTCTCCCTTTTTTGTTTCAGGCCGCACAATCCCCACAGCTGCAGCCACCGCTCCAATCATCACCGATTCGCCGCCGACCGTCCCAAGGTCAACGGACCCGGGTACCGGGCGACTCTTGGCCAAGCCCCGGTGAGGGACAACGAGCGATAGCCGATGGTCTTAATCTGGGGGGATACGACCGAATAGGTACTATAAGCCAATTCGGCATGAATGTGAACGAAGAAGTGGGCACTATCGGGCTGTGGAGCCACATCGGTCCATTTCGTTCCCATGGCGCAGGGGCGGCATGGTCCGCAAAAGGTCGGGGGAAAGCGGCGATCGCGTATGTCATGTGATG
The DNA here is from genome assembly GCA_049605375.1 of Phycisphaerae bacterium. Classification (GTDB taxonomy): domain Bacteria; phylum Planctomycetota; class Phycisphaerae; order UBA1845; family UBA1845; genus JADFOB01. Next base: position 2,977 of record JBMYUM010000205.1, read on the forward strand.
CGGGCAACAAAAAAGGGAGGTCCGACAAAGTCGGACCTCCCTGGAATGGATTCAGATCACATCTGACTGTTGGCCACCGATGAGGCAGCAAAGCAGCCTGACGCCTGCCGTTGGCTAGATCAACTCACGGCGTCGTCTCTGGCGACCCATGCCGGCCAGGCGAAGCATGGTCAGGCCAAGCAGCGAGCCAAAGGCCGCTGTTGCCGCGCCCAAACCACAGATCGGAGCCGGTGCGTCGTCATCGTCGCCGTCATCCGGGATCGGATTCTCCGAGCCGTCACCATCATCGGTGGCGCGAGCGGCAACCGAGACAATCTCGGGTTCCGTTCGTGCGATGCCGCCACGACCGTCGGCCACTTCAAGGATGACCGAGTAGGTTCCCGCTTCGTCGAACAGCTGCGTCACCACGCCACCCATTGATGAATCAACAAGGACGCCGTCACGGATGAATTCCCAGCGATAATCGAGCTGATCGCCATCCGGGTCGAACGAGAGCTGACCGTCGAAGGTGAGCGTCAGCGGTGCGGTTCCCGAACGCGGTCCGGTACCGATCATCGGAACCGGTTCACGGTTGTCGGAGTTATCCAACACAGTGATGTTGATGAACGTATCATCGGCCGCGTTTGACGTATCGCGTACGGTCAGGCTGACACGGTATTCACCCGGCTCGTCAAAGACGTGCGTGGCAATCTGACGCGTGTCGCGTGGCGTACCGTCACCGAATGACCAGCTGTAGGCCAGGTCGTCGCCATCGGCATCGCTCGACTCCGAAGCATCAAACGTAAACTCGGTGAAGCCGGCAAAGCCTTCGATCTGGTTCACACTCAGCTCGGCGACCGGACGGTTGTTGCCCGTTTCCTCGCCGTCATCACCAGTGCGAATCAAGTCGACCACGCGAGCCTTGGTATCTTCGTTGGCCGGGCTTTCGGCATCGCGAACGGTAAGGGTGATGGTGTACACGCCTGCCTCAGCATACGTGTGTCGTGCGATGACACCGTTCGAGTCCGGTGTGCCGTCGCCCCAATTCCAGATGTACTCGCTCGGGAATCCGTTCGGGCGGTCGAACGAGGCCGAAGCATCCGCTTCGAATTCGCTGCCGACTTCCGGACGGGTCGGGTTCAGTACGAATTCCGCGGTGGGCAACGAACTTGAGACCGACGGTTCACGAACCGTGATGCGGAAGGTCTGCTGTGCTTCAGCGACACCATCTGAAACGGTCGCAGTCGTGGTGAACTGAGAAACATCTTCGTTGGTTCGGCGTTCATAGGTATGGGTCACGTTACCCACGCCGTCGTCGCCAGCCACCGCATCAAATTCCTGGTCTGCCGAACCGTCACCCCATTGCCAGGTGACTTTCAGATCCTGATTGTCCGGATCAACCGAGGCGCTGGCGTTGAAGCGAACCGTCAGCGGGTCGCCGCCACTCAAAGCGCTTGAGGTGATGATCGGGTCGGGGGTCGTGTTTCCGACCCAGATGACCTCGATGGCTTCGTCGGTCTTTGAGCCCGGTGCGCCACTCAGGTCGGTGACGGTGAGACGGGCTTCAAAGCGACACGGATCGTCCGGCGAACAGAGTTTGCCTTCCGCGTCCGCAATATAAACGTGCTCGGTCGAAACGAAGACGCCCGGTGCTTTGGCAACGTTCGCTTTCTCGCCGTCACCGAAGTCCCACTCGTAGGAGACGAGCGG
>JBMYUM010000205.1:4675-7265 GCA_049605375.1 Phycisphaerae bacterium
TCGCTTGAATCCGAAGCATCAAACGAGACCGTCAGCGGTCGTGAACCACTGGTCGGGAAGGCGTCGAACGAAGCGGTCGGACGGTTGTTGAAGACAATGATTTCCAGGCGATCTTCAGAGAAGAGGCCTGAGTTGACGTTGGTTGCCTTCAGCGTAGCCGTGAACTGTCCCGGCTGCGTGTATGTGTGCTGGACAACGGCACCGAACGTCGGCGGGGTACCGTCTCCAAAGTTCCATTCGTAATCCAGCGGCTCACCGTTGGGATCAGTCGAACCCCGGGCGTCGAAGCGGACAATCTCACCCGGACGGGGCGATTGCGGGGTGGCCGACACGACGGCTCGCGGTGCTTCGTCAACTTCGCCTTCCAGAACCGTGACCGGGCTGCTGACGGCGGTGATACCCGTCGTCACAAACGTCCATGTGTCACCGACTGCGGACTCGCTGGCCGGGATCGTGTAATCAAGCGTGAAGGTCACTTCTTCGTCGATTGACGTGTACTGTCCCTTGTTGGTGATCGGATCAACAAACAGGTGCGGGAACGGGTCCTGATCCGAAGCGAACTCATCCGGTTGAGGCTGTGACAGCGAACCGAAGACGATCCAGTCCTGGGTACCGTCCGGCAGAACGTTGACCAGTTCCATCGTCCACGTTTCGAGGCGTGCTTTGTCACGCTCAATGTTTACGTCCTGAACGGTGAGCGTACCGTCGCCGCGGTTGTTTCGGCCTGGCACAGGTTCCGTGAATTCGCGTTCGAACTCACCGTCAGCGCCACGTCCCGGTACCAGCTTGGCGAACAGGAAGTAGGTGTCGTCATCAAGTCCTGAGACGTCCCAATCGAACGTGATCAGTCGTGTTCCAGGGTTCACCTTCTGGATCGAGTCAATCAGCGTGACGCTGTTGCTGCCGTCGTTCACCGAAGTGAATTCATCAGCCTTGGTGGAGTAGACCTCGATGGTCGTACCACCACGAACGTCGGTCGCTTCCACGCGGATGCGATAGACGCCGTCGGTCGAAGCGCCACCCGGCGGATCGACGAAGCGAAGACTCGGGATACTCGTCGGGGTCCAGGTCAGCGTGAGTGCGACAGAACCCTGTCCGTCAGGTTGAATGTCCATGACGTCGAGTCCGGTCCAGCTTTCCTGAGCGTACCAGACAGCAGCCGGATCAGAATCCAGATTGAATTCGCGTTTGAATGAATCGCCCGGGAATGGGTCACCGGCGTCGCCGAAGTTGGCTTCCGGCGAAGCGATCGGGGCACCGAGCTGGTCCAGCCCGTCTGCCTGCTCAATGACATACGCAAAACGCGTGGCGTTCTGCTGGCCATTCGGAAGACTTTCCGGGTTCGCACCCACGTCGGTGTGTACGACCAAGAGGCCGTCACCCGGCAGATCAGCGTCGAAACCCTGACCGACGGAGTAGAAGTAGTAGCGTTCGCCCAGCGAGGCCGGGTTTTCCAGGAAGTATGCGTTGCGATCGCGGACCGTTTCGTATGGCGGAATCGTGATCGTCGACGAAACGCCCGGACGAAGCACGGTGCGGAGGTCGACCGGGTCGATCCACTCGGTGCAGGGCGATTCCTTGAAAATCGGCTGGGTGTGATTCAGGCAACCATCGGACATCTGATCCCAGATGGCCATCGGATTGTTTGCCTGCGCCGCGTTGCTGAAGATGTCCGGATCGAACAGCGTCGGCAGGCCTTCCCACGTCTGCAAGTAAGCATATGCCGCCGAGTTCGTCTGGAACTCGTTGGGGCAATCAACCGGCTTGTTCAGATACGCCGTATCACCCAGCGTGCGAACAAAGTTGTGGAAGAACAGGTTCCAGCTGATGTCGCCGTCCGAGCCCAGCGACTTGGCCGGGTTGTCATTGTCTTCGTTGTGAATCGGGAAATAGCCGATTTCGTTGAACCACCATGCACGTGTTACCGGCAATCCGTCGTCTGCGGTCGGAATGGTGCCGTCGAGATCCGGAAGTAGCACGATACCCGAAAGAACGCCATCAGGGATGAGGTCGCTCGGGGTATCCGCGTCCACATAGTGATTCGGGACGTCACTCTGCACCGCACCCTTGGTGCAGTTCACGGCATCCAGTGCGTTGGTGTCGACAAAGTCATCGAAGTCGAGGAGACGGTCGACGACCTCAATCGCATCTTCCACCAGACGCTGGCGGTCAAACGGGTAGGATCGCGGCGCCGGGCTTCCAACGGCCAGCGGCGGACCGTACATGTAGTTCTCTGTCTGCTGCGAACGCGTCCAACCAAGGTCAAGCATGCCGTCGAGGTTGAAGTCCCGGAAACCGACGTCAGCGTACGGGTGGTTTCGCGAATAACCGTTGAAGGTCATTTCGTCTTCCCAGGCAAAACAGTTGTCCGTGCCGCGCCACGTTGCGAGCTCAATGTTCTGCTGGTTACCGGCGTCAAAGTTACCGTTACCGTGGATGTCCGTTGCATACGGGCCGGCGGCGGTGATGAAACCATCCTGCACGGCCAGCGCGCCGGGTTCGTTCGTTCCGATGTCTTCACCCCAGATCGTAAAGCTGGCCGGGCTCGGCGAGGTGATTTCCCCAAGTCGAAGGTCACCGGCACGGTGGT
>JBMYUM010000206.1:0-7265 GCA_049605375.1 Phycisphaerae bacterium
GCAATGGTGGAGGCAGTGGAACAGGCTGTGAACAGATAGACTCGGGGTGGGCCTTACGACCCCGCGCAAGGTGCAGATTGGTTTAATGCCAAGAGTCGATTGTCGAAATCTCACCCTTCAGCCGGCTGGGGCCATCTATTTCGGCTTTCATTAGGAGCGGGCCGGGTTAATCGGTAGCGTTCCCATTCGAATCTGAGCTACAGAGAAAGTACGCGGCCGACGAGGCCAAAGCGGAATGGCGTACCATATCCACTTGATGTCTCGCCGGCCGAATACCTGGCCGAAGGCCAACTCTGGTACTAGGTGGTCGTGCCTATTTTCGTCGTCGTAAGCGTTTCCATTCGATTGGTCGGTTTCGGCCGTCGAATGAAACGGTGCCCTTCAAGGCGCGAAGATCACCGCCGAGATTTGAACGAATGTTCTGCTGACGAATGAGAGGCCGCAGGTTAACTGCAAAGGTATCATCGACTGCGTCAAAGAACGGGCCGAATTTCAGTTTGCGGTTTACCTCATCCCATTCACCATGGCCTTCGAATGAGTCAACTTCCCAACTTCTTGGAATGAAGAGTTCCAGGCCGTACGCCAAGGTTGTTGGCGGAACGTCAACATTGATCCGAACATGCGTCAGGCCGCCGCGGCGGTGAATCGTTCCGGTTGCACTACCGTCGCTACCAAGGGAGCCGCCAGCGATGGCGGGGACTGTCTCGCAGCAGCCGGTGTCCTGGCCATCGGGTGACGGAATCCAATTGTCGCTGTTTTGTTCCCAGCAATAGGGTGAGCCGTCTTTCCAGAGGAATGCGGAGCGAATGACGCCTGACAGGTCATCATGGCAGCCTTTCTTCCAAGAGCATGCAAATCCGATCAATTCGCAGAGTTCGACTTCGCCGTCTTCACAATCACCACAGCTGCAATCGGCGCATTCGTCGCAAGCCGGGCCCATCGTGTCAGCCGGTGCTGACGGGCAACATGATGCGGCAATTGTGTTGCCACCACAGGTTGATTCGTTGAAACCGTCAAACGATGCCTCGCCGCATCCAAAAGTCGGCGGGTCGCTTGCTTCCTCGGGAGAACGAGCTTGGTAGCAGACTGTCGAAGGGAGTGGCGCGAAGTAAGGGCCCCATCGGATCTTGCCGCTATCTGGATCCCATTGGCCGCCGTCTGAAACTTCTTCGACAAGCCAGCCGGTTGGCGGGCATTCATCGATTCCGACGGCTGTCGTTGAAGGCGGCACTTCGAGATTGATACAGATGTCGACCGGTTCGCCGGGGCAGTACGAATCCGGTAGCACGCGCGACGCCTTGGCTTCACCACAATCCTCAGGGCAGATACAGGAATCTTCAATCCCATCGCAGGCGTCGTTTCCGCACGTGGGTGTTGTACAGTTGGCCTGGCAACCGTCACCGTCGGAGTTGTTGCCGTCATCGCATTCTTCACCCGGGTTGACGATTCCGTCGCCGCAGACCCCTGATTCGTTGCCAGCATAAACCACTTGTACAGTCGTGTTGCTGGAAAGTGTCAGGGGCATCGGGTTCTCGACGATTTCAACGGGGTTTACATGTGGGTTGACCACGAACTTCTGGAATACGCTGTTTGCCACGCGCGGTTCAGCATGTATCACCAGCTGGGTCGATTCGCCGTAGAAGCGACTGAAATTCAGCCGGCCGTACGATCGTTGATTTCGATCACTCGGCGTGAGGTTGATCATGGGCAGTCCGCCGCCGACGGTATTGACTTCAAGTTGAACCTGCGATGTGGGAGCAACGCGGTAGTCGTACCCAACTTCGAACTCAAGTTGTGAAATGACATCCTGCGACGGGTCGCGGGACAGCATCAGCTTTGTTCTTCCGCCGGGTCTGGCGAAGAGCATTACATTGTCATCACACCCGATATCCAGAAGCGTGCAAAGCAGCGACCCTTCGGCCGGACTGATCTCACTGTCTTCCCATTGTTCCGCGCCCGGTTCCAGCTTGGTGGTCCACACCAGCGGATTGGTGAGTTCGTCACGATAGTGCTGGAAGAAGTAGTTCGTGCCTTTTCGTCGAAGATTCGAAATGCCGGAGTGGTCCCAATAGAGTCTGAGGACACTAGTCTGTTCATCAACAGCAAGCTTCGTTGTGTTCAAAGAGACTATCCTGATGTCTTCCTCTCGCAGTCCAAACGTATCCCGTTTCGACAGGTCGATCGTGACATTTGATTGACTACCGTTGAGCTGATTCAGTTCTTCATTCGTCAGCCTGACTGTGGCTGTTCCGGTAAGTGTCGGGCCGTACTGATTCAATTCTTCCAAGATTCGAGCAATGACCTCTCGTAGTTCCTCAACGAAGAGTTGCTTCAAATCAGAAAACTGGCTGCTTGGATCGCCGAAGTTGATGCTGGTCGTGACCGGCAACAGTTCGTGCGAAATGGAGTCCGCGAAGATCATGGCCTCGATTCGCTGCAAGAAGCTGTTCGACAGTTCGAGATCGCCGGGGTAGGGCTTCAGGATTCGATACTGGTAGCTCTTTGCCATTGTGTAGTGATACTTGAGCAGCCGTTCTCGCGTGCGCTGTTCCATGGCATCGAGGTAGGCGACACCTAGAGCGTCGAAGCGGCCGTCCTGCGTTCTTGCCCTATCCAAGGTAACGATCGTCACCGCCATTCGTTCGATATCAGACTTCAACGTGTTGAGTGAATCCATGACCGCCTTCAGCTTCATGGCAAACTGTTCCTTCTGGTTGTTGAGTGCCAGAATGCTATCCACCAAGTCTGTGAAAATCGGGTCATGCTCCTTCAAACGCTGAAGTTCGGCTTCGACTTCACCGGCCGGCGCTTGCTTGTCGCGCAAGACGGAAGTGATGTCCTGCGCTGCGTTGTAGGTACTCCTGATGACAGGTGAAATCGTCTCGGCAAGTTCCTCGAAGCTGCTATAGGGACGATTCACTACTGAGTTGAACTCTTCTTCTAAAGGCGGAAACGGGTTCCATGGGATAGCCCCAAAGTCGATACCCTCAATGATGCTACCCAGGTCTCCGAGGGAGAATCCATCATCGAGTGCTCCGGTAACAGAATTTACCAGGCCTCCCAGCGGTTGGGTTACGGGGAAAACCTGTAGCGCGCTTCCCAGGACTGACAGAGCCTTCTTCCACCATTCGGTCTTATGGCTTTCCTCGACGTTATGCTGAGCGGCATAGGCGAGTTGCTGTTCGCGGGCGATGAGGTTGTTGCGCGTGCTCTCGATCTTAGTGATCAGGTTATTGTAGTCGGATTCGATTGTCCCGATTTCTGTGTACGTCGTGTTGTAACTTGCCGTCAAGCTGTCGATCGCATCAACGAGTTCTCCACGCAGTCCTTCCAGCGCTTCGATGCTCGTGCGGTCCTGTTCGGCCGCCGCTTTCAGGTACTTGACGAAGTATAGAATCGGAATGGCGGCCTCTGCCTCTGACTCAAATGCCGTGTAGTTCACCTCAAAAGACAGCATGGGCACCCAGCCTACCGGATTGCCAAAGTAGTCGAGCCCGCTGGCAATTCTCAGCGCGAGTGATGCGATCTCGTTTTCGAGCTGGTTGTACTCCAGCGTGCCATAGCGTGTGTGAAGCTCTTCGCGGTTGGCGTTGTAGCGTTCGAGGATCTCTTCCAACGTGGCAGATGCTTCGGCATTCTTGCTATGGAAATAAGAAGATCTCGCCCTTTCGAGCATCATGGACATAACGACGGGGTGCATCCACGCCGATTGTCCGGAAACCGGCTCGACGCCGCCATCTTGCCCGTGTTGTCCGGATGGCGCGCTGCAGTCATCACCGTTCTGGGTGATCGGGCAATAGTGGACGTTGACGACGGTACATTTGAAGTCCCAGCAGGGAGTGCCGATGAAGATCCAGCATGCTTTTTGGGGGTTTCCGCGTGAACCACCGTAGGTTTTGTAGCCTTTGGAACCGGGTGAGCCGCCTTCCGATTCGACATAATCTGAGAGATCGAAGCTGCTGGAGACCCAGCCGCCGTTACCGCCGCGACCTGGTCGCCCGGCGCAGACTGCATCGGTGCCGCTAGTCGGGCAGGCCTGGACGCCACCCGAATCAAAGGGATACAGTACGAATTTCCAGAAGACAGCGCGCCAGCCCTGAGGGTACGTGTTGAACGGATCGCATGGCAGCACGCCTGGGCCTACGGGGTAGAAGTACGAGATTCCATCATTTCCATCTTCGCCTTCCCCGGCCGGTTGCCCGCGACCACCGTTAAGAACGAAGCAGGGCGAGTCTTCGTTCGTCGTGAACACTTCGGCCTGCAGTTCGACGGAACCTCCGTGATCTCCGCGGGCGCCGTCGCGACCTTCGCCGGGGTTCCCCGGTTTGGTTTGCGGTGCGCTTTCTCCGGAGAGGTCGAATTGGCCGCCTTCGAAGTGGATCTCACGGGCGAAGATTGATAGGTCGGTCGAGGGGAGTTCTATTTTGCTTCGTACGATGACCTTCTCGGCATAGATCTGCAGTTCATTCAGCGGAGTGCCGTTGAATCGTTCGAACAGGAGATTGGGATTTCCCTGTTCCAGGATGAGCTCATTCGCTTTCCACACCACTTGGTTGTTGGCGATTGCGAATTCCACGTCGCGGTCGAACACGCCTTGGTGCTGATTGGTGAATTGAATGATCTCGCTTTCCGATTTGTATGTCGGTTTCGGAGCGATGGTGAACGTATGCTCGAGGATAGAATCTTGCGTGCAGTCGCCGTTGGTGCAAAGAGTGAGAAAAACGTTGAACTCAAAGACATCTGACGCGGCGGGAACAAACTCGAATTCACCCGTGGCTTCGTCGTATGACATTGTCCCGTCCGGTTCAGGGGTGGCTAAGATCGATTGGACGGTGACATCGGGAGATAATGGGTCGGCGAAATTGCTGAGTTCGATTACGAACCGGATTCCGGATGCCGGCGTGGTCAGCAACTTGGGAATCCAAGGCGCATAATAGACGGGGAGTTCGTGATAGTCCGCCTCAAATTCGGATTCTACTCCGCCGACGACGAGAGCATTCATGGCTTGTGGCTCTTTCCAGCCTGGTAGGCGTTTGAATTCAATGGCGTATCGTCCCGGGGGAAGGTCTGGAGTTTCGGCGTTCGGTTGCAGCCATTCACCGTCATCAATTCTCCATGCAGCACCAACAGGTGGTGGTGATTCAGTTTCCCATTTCCACTTCAACTCCCCCGGAACGAATTGTGCCATAGGGTCGGCAATCACTTTTGTCAGCATGTAGCCGTGACACACGAGCGTGGTCGCGATCAAGAACGCGGTGTGGCGGCAACGCGATACTCTGAACCCTCGTTGCTTCTTCATTTTTTCGCTCATCTTATCATCCTTTGTCGCAATAGATCTCTCTTTTCCGCAGCTGCAGACGTGGTAAACCATTGAATCGAATGCACGCCAATGGTGTTCTCAGCAGTGAATGCGCGGTTTGCGCGATGTGATAGTCACGGATTCGAAGAATTATCGAGGTGGATCAGAATGATGCCAGGAGCGGCGGATAGTCGGCCGGTTGAGGAGAATGAGCAAGGGTCTTTGGGGGGCGCGCCTGTATCTCGGAATTGTTCAGGCTACGAGCAAGTCTCGCGATACAGGCGTAAGATTGGATTCAGGCGAACGACTTGCCTGAGTTACCGCTTACCGTTCTCGGATTGATACCCTTGCTGAAACAGCGCAAAGTCCTGGAGATTGATTGTTCCATCGCGAGACAGATCTGAAGCATCCAGGCAGAAATCAGGAGGATTTTGGGCAATTGCCGTATGTTCGATCATGCAGGTCGCGAAAATCGAGAAATGGCGTGGTCCGTAGGGTTCGTAGCTCTTTCCCTTAGTTGCTGCCATTGCATTGGTGCAAATGCAGGGTGCGGAGAGTGGTGAATTTGGCAGGAGCATCGCGGGTGGAACCGTAAAGGGCATGCGCGGCGTGATTGAGGTAGCAGCGCGGATCATGATGGCCCCTGCCTGAAAGCGGCCCCGAGCGGAGGCACACTGCGTTCCCTGATTGAAGACAACGCCGCCCTGGCGCGCTTGTATGTCGATGTCACCACCTGTGTCCAGCCATCCAATAGCATTGATTGATCCTTTGACAAGAATGGCTGGTTCCGTATTGCTGCAACCCGTAAAGGTAACGTCTCCGCCGTGATGCACGCCATTTGCCAGGACGACTGTGTTTGTTGACTTCATCTCAATGATGCCTTCGGCAGATAACGAAACTGCACCTCCCGTGCTACCCAATGTAGCACCGTTCGCCCATATTTGTGCGCTGTCGTCCAAAACGATATCAGCGGCCGCGCAAAGGTTGATCGATCCACCAACTTGGTTGCCGTAGGATGACATCCGGCTCTGATTATTCAGCAGCACGGATCGGCCGGCGTTGGCGTTGAACTGTGGGCCGGACTCATGCCAGGGGAATGACGGCGTCCGGATTTCGGCGTTCTCGGTCATGCGCAGGTCGCTGGCCGATTCAAGCGTGTTGACTTGCTGGTCGAGAATCAATGCGGCGTTGCCGCGCATTCTTGCGTACCCGGTCACGACGGTGCCGTTACTGACGCCGTCCTGGTCGCCAATCGAGCCGTCCAGTTGACTGAAGCGCATTTCCGATTGCAGTATGATTACCGTCAGCGACGAATCAACGCCGTTCCCGGCGTCCGCTGTTAGCCGGATCAAGTAGTTTGCGTCCAACTGCTCATACTCATGAGAGAGGACAATGGACTGGGTAGTGACGGTGGTATTCAACTCGGTTCCATCGCCCCAGATAGCCGTTACGTTGACCGGTGTCCCCGAGGCAGAATCGACCTGTAATTCGATCTCGACTAGTCGCGCGAGGCCTGGGAAGGTGTTTCCACCGGCAACAGCCGAGTTGCTTACCGTGGTGCTCACCTCGACACTGTCAACGAAGAGTGACAATGAGCACGCATCGCCTGCCGTGCAGACCGGCTGGAGGGTTCCGCAGCCGGCGCCCGCCACAATGCCCTGTTTCGCACAGGTTTCGTCGCCCAGGCAGTTGGTTCCATTACCCAAATAAAGACCGCCGAATCGAATGCAATTGGATTCGCTTGCGTCCAAGCACCCTTCATTATCTGGAAGGCAACACGCACCGATGTTAGATTTGCAAGTATTCGGCTCGCAGGCGATACCACCACCCTGATAGTCGCCGCCGTCGGAGCAACTCGCGGCCGTTTCAATACTACAGACGAATCCGTCTTCATCGTTCCCTCGGCAGCATGCACCGTCTAAGGGAGGAAAGCAGACGTCACAACTACTATCTTCTTCGTCGAAGA
>JBMYUM010000207.1:0-7243 GCA_049605375.1 Phycisphaerae bacterium
GTCCCGCGCATAGATCACCACAAGCAGCGCGACACTCGTCACGGTAAGCAGCATGACGGAGGTCAATGGATCGATGAGGAACTCGACGCGGAAGGTCGTATTCGTACCAACGGTGATCCAATCATAGATTGGAATGAGTGCTGAAACGTTGTGACCTTGTGCACTGTTGACCTCGAAGAACAGGAAGATCGCAGCCACCAAAGCCGCGCCAACCCCGAGCATCGGAGCGAAGTGCGATTGGCCGCGCAAGGCGACGGGCCCCAGCGCGCCGGCCGTCACCGCACCCGCCAACGGCGCCAGCAAGATAACCAGGCCGTATAACGTAAGGAGTTCGATGTCCATGATCTTCCATTCTCGGGTCGTTCGACCCACCCGAACCGAACAATTATGTGAAGCAGGCTGTTCTGATTTCCGAAAGTGGAAACCGTACGATCAACCGCGCATCGCAGACCATACTTCCGCATCCAGCGTTCCGCGCCGACGATACAGGAGAACGACAATCCCCAGTGCCAGCCCGGCTTCCACCGCTGCGATGACAAACATAAACAACGCAAACGCCTGCCCTTCCAGGTGGCCGTGCCACATTGAAAACGCGACGGCGTTTAAGATGACGCCCTGAAACATGATTTCCGTTGAAAGGAACATCACGATCAGGTTGCGACGGGCGACGAATCCGACAAGCCCGATCGCAAAAAGGAGCGCGCCGAGCACAATCATGGCTGAGGTATGTTCCATTAGAAGGGCTTGACCTCCTTCCCAGCCTGACCGATCGGCTGCTGTTCAGGCATCGGTCCTTCGAACGAAACCCGTTTCCTCGAAACCGCAATCGCACCGACCATGGAGACCAGCAGCAGGATGCCCGCCAATTCCAGCGCCACCACGTATTGCGTCAAAATGGCAAAACCGATCGCACGCGTGTTTCCCGGTCGCTTTGACTCAGTCTCACCGACCTCACCATAAGCAGCGGGCGTAACCTGCGCTTCATCATCGGATGCATCACTGTATTGAACTTTGACCGCCCCTTCATTTCGGGGGGGGACAAGATCGCCGGCATGACCCGCAATCACCGCCATCAGGAAGAACGAGGTCAGGACCGCCATGAACGGTTCCCGCGCCCGCGTATCGTACGCCGGCGCCTCATCCTGCTGGGAGAGCATGATCACGAATAGATACGTTACGAGAATGGCGCCGGCATAAACCGTGACCAACGCGATCGCCGTGAATTCCGCCGCCAGCAAGACCAGCAAGGCCGCCACGGCGACGACCACAAGAATGAAGTACAACGCGCTATAGATGGGTACCGGATGCGTAATGACGCGAACCGCCGCCACCAAGGCGATCGCCCCGAACAGGTAGAGAAACGCATCGCCAGCCTGCGGCGCCACGTTGGCGACAAGGACACCGATCAGCAGGGCGAGCCCGCCCAGACCGAAGAACATCCCGATTCGGCTTTTGGAATCACCGCCGCGCGGCATCAGAAAGTAGATACCGGCCGCGCCCAGCGCGAATACGCCATAAATCAGATAGGCAATCATCGGCGTCACGAGTGTCCCTCTTCCTGTTCACCTTGAGGATTGCCGCCCTCCCGATCACCCGTGTTGTGATAACCGGTGATGCGCGGGTTCTTACGTTTCTTCACGTGTTTGGTCTGGTCGAAGATGGCGAGCATCTCTTCCTTGTCGAGGATCATCTCGTCACGGGTTCGACCGACCAGATCGTATTCGTGCGTCAATTCGATCGCATCGACCGGGCAGGCCTCTTCGCACATGCCGCAGTAAATGCAACGCAGCTCGTCCAGGTCGAACTTCACCGGGTACTTTTCACGATCGTCCCAGGGCGATTCACCCGCCTCGATGTGAATGCAGTGAGCCGGACATGCCGTTGAGCACATGAAACAGGCCACGCAGGCAACACGCCCATCCTCGTCCTTGTTGAGACGATGGACACCACGGTAGTTCTCCACACGAAGCTCTCGCTTCTGCTCCGGATACTGAACCGTGACATTCTTGCCAGTCAGGAGATTCGAGGCCATGTGTGCGAGCGTCGTTTTCATGCCGCCCAGAATCTGCGGCACGTACAACTTTTCTGCGACCGTCAGTCGCGGCTCTTCAATGACCAATACGTCTTCGTCTCTCATGAAACCCTCAGCCTGCTAAGCCCCCCGCGCGGCACGCACGGAGGTTTGAATCGGAGGAAGGTTGGCCTGCCGACCGGTGATCTCTGCACGTGATCCGGCAACCGCAACCATGACGACCAGAATAATGCCCACATCGCCAATGGGTGCCCAAATCGTCTGATGGGCATTGAAGTAGAGCAACGCCGTGGTCCAGACCACCAGCGCCAGTGTCATCGGGATACAGACCTTCCAGGCGCGGGACATAATCTGATCAAAGCGGAATCGTGGCAAGGTCCAGCGAATCCACATCATCAGGAAAATAAAGAGTGCTATCTTTCCGGCCAGTACCGTCATCTTTACCAGCACCGCAAGAAGGCTCGTCGCCTCAGGCTGTGCCCATGGAATGAACGGCATGTGCCAACCCCCAAGGAACAGCACGGCCACCAGGGCACTACCTGTGATCATGTGTGCGTATTCACCGAGGAAGAAGAGGCCGAACTTCAGCGCGCCATATTCGGTATGGAAACCACCCACCAGCTCCTGCTCCGCTTCGGCAAGGTCAAACGGAGCACGATTGCATTCCGCAAGAACTGCAACAAACAGAAGGAAGAACGCCAGCGGATGAAGGAAGATGTTCCACTGAGGAAGGAAGCCGAGCCACGTGCCGGTTTGTGCCAACGTGATCTCTTCCAATCGGACTTCGCCGACCGTCAGTACGACAACCGCAATACAGAGACCCATCGGAATCTCATAGCTGAGCATCTGTGCTGTCGCGCGGATCGCACCGTAAAAGGCATACTTGTTATTGCTGGCATAGCCGCCCAGCACGATGCCATATACAGAAATCGAACCGACGGCCAGAATATACAGCAGACCGACGTCAGGATTCGCCACCTGGATATTGACCAGGTTTTCACCCAGCTGCCACTGACCGCCCCACGGAATCGCCGCAAACCCGATGAAGGACACGACGAACGCGGCCGCCGGCGCGAGTAAGAAAAGCGTCTTTTCCACGTGGCCGGGAACGATGTCCTCTTTCAGGAGAAATTTGGCACCGTCCGCGATCGGCTGGAGCAACCCCAAGGGTCCGACACGATTCGGCCCCACACGGTCCTGCATCCAGGCCGACACCTTGCGCTCAAAGTAAATGCAATAGGCCACCGCCCCCTGAATCACACCGAAGAGAATCGACGCTAGGGCGATGCTGACGAAGAGCTGACTGGTAAGAAACTCGGTCATAAAGACAACGTCCTAGTGGGCATGAGCCGGTTTCAGCACCGGTGCACGCTCTTCCGTGAACACGGGCATCGTCGCGCCCATCAACTCCCGAACTTTGCGACCACTGTACAAACCGACATGGCCACCAATCTCAAACAGATACTGACCATCTCGCTTGGCGCCATCCAACGGTTCAATCGCCCGTTCGAACGGTTGCGGAATACCGGCGTGATTCACGAACGTACCATCGCGTTCCACCCAGGCACAGGATGGCAGGAGAATCTCAGCCTCAGCCGTCACTTCGTTGGGGAACATATCCTGGGCAATCAGCAAGTCAAACGATGCCGCCACCTTGGCCAACGGCTTCTCGACCCATGACTTCGGATACCCGCCGACGATCCATGCCGCGGTCAACTCACCCTTCTCACTTCGTTCCACAAACTGCTCGTAATCGCAACTGTTGCCACCGGCAGCTTCGATCACCATTTCGATGCCCTTACGGTTCGGGCATTTCTCACTGAGAATGGTGAACTTGACGTCATCCCCTTCGGCACCGACCGGGAAGTGCGACGGCTCGCCTTCCATCGGTACCGGACCGAGTGCCAACACAGCGTCACTATCGAATTCGCGAACCAGTCGCGTCACCATCCACGCTTCTTCGCAGGACATGAACGGCGAGAGCATAACACCCATCTTCCCGGCGCCATGCTGCTTCACATGCTCTTCAATACGGAACCGAACAATGTTGGGAATGTCGGACCACAACGGCGTTTTGATATCGAGTCCACGACGAACCTGTGGATGAGCAAGACGACGCTTGTCGTGCACGTACTCAAAGCCGAAACGTCCTTCATCGCAGATCCACCAATCGTTCACGCCGGGGTTGTACCGGGGCTTCAATCGGTAGACCTGGCGATCTGCATGATCAACGCGGATTGCACAACCCGTGGCGCAACCCGGACAGATTGACGATGCCCCCTGAAGTTCCCAGACGCGGCGTTTAAACAGGAAGTCTTTGTCGAGAAGACAGCCGACGGGACAAATGTCAACAACGTTACCCTGTAGCGGATTATCGAGCGGCAGACCCGGAAATACATCGATCTCCAGGCGCGAACCGCGATTCACCGAACACAACTCGTGGGTACCGGAAATTTCGTCGGTAAAGCGAACACATCGCGTGCACATCACACAACGGTCGGAATAGAGCAGCGTCCGCGGCCCGATGTCTTTCTTCGGGTTCACCAGCTTCTGATCAACCATACGCGAGCTGGCGTTGCCGAACTTCATGCTGTAGTCCTGCAGGTAGCACTCACCCGCCTGGTCGCAAACCGGACAATCGAGCGGGTGATTCAGCAGGAAGAACTCCATGCAGTTGGACTGGTTCTGCTTGACCTTGTCGGACTCAAAGCGAACCTCCATGCCGTCGCGAACAGGCGTCTGGCAGCTCGGCACCATCTTCGGCGCCCAACCCATCTCCTTCGTCTGCGGATGCGGAAGCTTCTGCTCCATCAGGCAAAGGCGACATGACGCGACGACCTTCAAACCAGGATGGTAGCAGTAGTGCGGCACATCCCAGCCGGCCTCCAACGCGGCCTGAAGGACGCTGACACCGTCCCGGCACTCGATTTCCTTGTTATCGATAATGATCTTGGCCATGACGCTCGATCGTAAGAGGTTTCTAATTCAATACGCTCAGCACACGATCCGCACGACCGGCCGGCTGCGACCGAATCGACTCTTCCAACTCGCTGCGGAACTTTTTCACAATGGTCTCTACCGGGAAGGTTGCGCCGTCCGGCAAACCACAAATACTAAGGCCCGGCATCATACCCATGTTGCGGGCGGTCTCCAGGATGATATCCAGATCACGTTCGCGACCCGCCTGAAGCTCGATACGCGTAGCCATCTTGTTCATCCAGCTCGTGCCCTCGCGACACTGCGTACACTGACCACAAGATTCCGTCGCGTAGAAATTCGTTACATTGCGGAGGACCATTCGCATGTCGGTCGGTTCAGCCAGCACGACGGCCGCAGCGGTTCCCAAGCCCAGCAGGCCGAAGTTCCGCGGATCGTTGAAGTCCATCTTCATCTCGAGCTCGTCACCCGTGATGATGCCCATCGACAGGCCACCGGGGAAGACGCCCTTGACCTTGCGTCCGTCCCGCATTCCGCCACCCATGTCATCACGCTCAATCAAATCGCGAACTGTGATATCCATGGCCGCCTCGTAGCATCCCGGCTTGTTGACCGGGCCGCTTACGCAGAAAAGCTTGGGGCCCGTGCTGTGCTCCGGACCGATACCGGCAAACCAGTCAGCGCCGCGCTCGATGATGTGTGGCACGCATGAAAGCGTCTCGACGTTGTTCACAACGGTCGGCAAATCGAACAAACCGGAGACGGCGGGGAACGGCGGCTTAATCCGCGGCCAACCGCGCTTGCCCTCAAGCGATTCAATCAACCCGGTTTCTTCGCCGCAAACGTAGGCACCCGCGCCACGGTGAATGTAGCAGTCCAGCGAATAGCCGCTTCCCAGGATGTTTTGCCCGAGGTAGCCCGCGTCGTACGCCTCATCAATGGCACGCTGCAGAATGTGGAACTGCTCGTGGAACTCGACCCGCATGTAGATGTAGGCAACCTGAGCTTGCGTAGCGAAGGCAGAGATGATCGTCCCCTCAATCAACTGGTGAGGATCGGTCTCCATCAAGACGCGATTGCAGAACGTCGGCGGCTCTGACTCATCAGCATTCACGCACAGAAGTGTCTTGCTACGATCCGGCGGAAGGAATCCCCATTTGACACCCGCCGGAAAGCCCGCGCCCCCGCGTCCGCGCAAGTTGGCCTTCTTGACCTCTTCGATGATATCCGCGGGCGTCTGCTTCAACGCCTTCCGCAAAGCCTGGTATCCACCGTTGGCTTCGTAGACCGAGCGGGTGAAGGAATCTTCCACACCTTGAAGCTTCAGCAAGACTGGTTCAAATTCAGCCATTCGTCATCCTTCCCTGGGTCGCCACCTGCGGCCCTTCGCTCATTCACAACGACTAACGGTACCAAGGCGTGTCACCCCGATACCGGATCATTGCTTACTCCGCGTCTTTCATCTCACGAATGTCAGACGTAGTCGGTAAATCATCTGCGCCGTCATCACCGGAGCCACCGCTTGCTTCACCGGCATCGCCGCCTTCCCCTTCGACGGGCGCATCAAACAACGCGCTCCGCGGCGGTTCAATCCGGTCGTTACCCTCATCCGCAAGCAAAGCCGGCACGTCCTCAGGCCTGACGCACTTGTGCAGTTTCTCGTTGACCAGAAGGCAAGGTGCGTGATCGCAAGCTGCCAGACACTCTTCTGTCACCAAGGCGTAGCGACCATCCGGCGTGCTTTCGTGGATACCGATACCAAGTTGCGTCTTCACTGCCTCCAGCACTTCACGGCCACCCATCAACTCGCAGCTGAGACTGCGGCAGACCGTAATCACCTTCTTCCCTTTGTCATGGGTCCAGAAGTGGGTGTAGAATGAAATGGTGTCGATCACATCCGACGGGTGAATCTCAAGAATCTCAGCAATCTCAACCATTGCCTGGTACGGCACATGCCCCAGTGCATCCTGCACGACATGGAGTGCGGGAAGCAATGCGGCTCGCTTGCGTTCATAACGGGGCAGAAAAGACTTGATCTTCTCTCGAACGGCCTCGCTCAACAGTGGATCGGCGTCTTTATCAACAACCGCCGCATTTCGATTTATCGTTTTCCAAGCCATAGTCTATCGTCTGAGAAGGAACATTCAGTTCGCCGAACAAACGCAACCGGGAATCAGCCCGAGCAGTAGCACCGCGTGTCCGGTCTATCGATCGAGTTCTCCCGCAATCACGTTGAGTGAACCCAGGATGGCAACAGCATCGGACGTCTGATGC